>JBJEJS010000455.1:0-5894 GCA_051878235.1 Candidatus Cryptobacteroides sp. | reverse complement strand
TCGGTGTTCACCAGCATATTGATGCATTCTCCAGCCGCATTGCGGAGCATCCTGACCGCCGCATTCTGTTTCTGGTTAGCGTCCAACCAAACAGGGTTGATATTGGCGTATGAGCCGAAGTTGACTGCAATCTCCACATTCTGCAACTTGACAAGTGTGAAGACATCGTTGTCGGAAAGTCCGCCGGCCGTCCTGACCGCAGGGACAAGAGCCACAGTCCCCTCAGACGAGATGCTGTTGGTCGTGATGCCCGAAAGGGTGTATCTGACAGGATTGTCCTCCCTTGTGAGGGTCGCTCCCGCAAGTGACATCTTGACCTTCTGGCCTTTGGCAACGATGTTGTCCCCAGGAGCCGCCGTGCGGATCCGTATGCCGCAATGCATATCCTCAGGCGACACATAGAAAGTGGATTTCGCCACATCGGTGTCAATGTTTCCGTACTCGACCATAGGATTGGTCTGCACATTGTCGTCGGAAGAGTCCGATGTCACCACAGCCACGATATAGTCCCCGTCGAATGTCGTCTGTCCCGCCGCAGAAAGGGTGGCGCGGAGTTCGTCGAATGAAAGTTCCTTCTGATATTCCACCTGGGTCACGGCCAGTTTCGCCTCTATTCCCTTGCTCTCGAGTTTCATAGTTATCACTGCCTTGCGAGGCACTCTCTTTTCATTGGCAGCCACCTTGAACCTCACCACATTGCCGTCAAGGGCGACATTGCTTATCCAGTCCTTCTCCGTTCCCTCGTATGCCACAGAAGATGTGACATCAGTGAAGAATGTCCCGAGATTGGAAACGCAAGGAGCGGCCTTGTCCGCCTCAAAGGAATCGACTGTCATCTCCTCAGGAGTGAACACAAGGCTTCCGCCCTGGGCGGACTGCACAATGTCGAATGTGGTCCTATAGACATTCTCTTCAACATCTTCGTAAGTAAGTGACAATGACGCCTTCCTCTGCTCTCCGGACATATTCTCGGAAAGAGAGAACCTGACTTTTGATTCCTCTATCGTGATTGAGGTCACCCAATCCTGGGTAGCCTCGGCCTTCAAAGCCCCAAGTTCCGATTCAGGGAGGTTAGTCTCAAAATCAACGAAATCCGAAGACTCCCAGGAAATATATTCCTTCTCGTTTGAAAGGAACTTCAGGGACGGTACTGTTATATCCCCTTTCTGGTTAACGATGATGTCTATCGGCTCGCTCACGCCTGAGGCCTCGATGCGTATGACAGCCCGTCTCAGCAGTTCGGCGTTTGCCTGATAATTGAGGATGAATTCCCCGTCCCCTTTTCCCGAAGACTTCTCAATGGAGGCCCATCCTATCTCCTCAGTGAACGATGCGGTCCACGAGCCGTTGCACCAGACAAGCACGTGGGTGGAGCCCTTCGACGACTTCAGATTCAGCACCTTGTCATTTACGGCAAGGTCCATCTCCGTTATATCTTCCTGACGGCAGCCTCCCGCCACAAGAAGCAGGAGAAAAGCCGCAACTTCCGCCATTCTTTTCATTGTATTGAGTTTCATAATTCTATGTGGTTATTTGTTCTACAATCCATATTGATGATATTCATCGTTGTCGAGCGCATATCCGGAATATGCGACCTGTGTGTCAGGTATAGGATAATATCTGTGGCAAGGCAGTATATTTTCCCTTAACTTCGTCTTCCTGGTCTCGGCCTCAGTCCTCTCATACCATATCCCCCACCTCACGAGGTCGAATTTCCTCTGGAACTCTCCGAAAAGTTCCCTGCCCCTCTCAGCCTGTATTTCCTCCAGGACTGCGGCAGGATTGGTGCGGGAGTATGCTCTTATCCCCGCCCTGCCCTTTACCATATTCAGATATTTCAGGGCCTCGGAGATGTCGTCCTGAAGCATACAATGGGCTTCGGCAATCATCAGTATCACATCCGCATATCTGAACACCTTGTAATTGTTCGAATCGTTGTTGGCCTGCATACCCGGACACCAGAATTTCGGTCCGAAGAACGCCGTGGTCTTCGTGTCCTTCATCGAGTCGAAAGTCTGTCCGTTCCATTCACGGACTATTGACATAGGGCGGCGCAAGTCATTGTTCTCCTCGGCCAGAAGATTGTTTACAAGATAATTGTTGGCCTGCGCAGGGGCGTAACTGGTCGCGTTGCTTCCGAGTTCCTCTATCACGACACCGCTGTACTTGTTGCCTGAACGCGGATAAGGCATACACATACACGCCACATTTGAAGTGTAGTCCAGGCCGCCCGCAGAGTAGGTGTGCTGGATCTCAAAAATGGATTCCGGAGTGTTCTTGCAGCGGAAAGGAATGTCAGACAGGGGATACTGGTCCAAAGCCCCGTATATCTCCTCTATCTTCTTGCAGGCATTCAACGATGTCTCCCAGTCCTTGTTCCATTGGGCCATCTTGGCGATTAACATATAGCCCATCGCCGCTCCGACGCGGTTTTCCTCCACCTCATTGGAACGGACCGCAGGAAGGCATCCGCAGCAGGACCACAGTTCCTCTATGATTGCGGCCCTTGTGGCATCGGCAGACATCCTCGGCAGATGGGTCACCCTTTCGAGGACCTGCTCGTCGGACACATCGTCGGTATAATACGGCACATCCCCAAAGAAACAGGTCAGGAGCCAATAGTAGAAGCCTCTCATTATCTTTCCCTCGGCAAGAAGCTGTTCCTTCCTGTCCTCCGCCACGGGAGATTTCCCGATGCCTGCAATGGCAGCATTGCAGTAACGGATTCCCTTGTAGCAGTTGGTCCAGACATCCGCTCCGAAACGCGGCTTGGCAGGCGATATGTCCAAATCGGAATCCTGGGTGGATGAACGGGAATATGCGAGGTCGGTCGTACATTCGGTCGCAATCATCATAGTCAGGTTGTAGAGGGACTTCAGAGGGATATAGCAGGAGTTCAGGGCAGATTTGCATTGGTTGACATTCTGGTAGAACTCCTCACTCGTGGAAAATGAAGACGAATCCTCTTTCAGGCTGCATCCCGTGCAGAATACCGCAAGAATGGCCGCAAGGATATATTTCAAATGTTTCATATTCTAATATCTTATCTGTAAACTGAATACAACTGTTCTTGCCTTCGGATAGGCACCGAGGTCGAGACGGCGGAGCGTGGAACTGTCTCCTGAGGACGAGACATCCGGGTCGAAGCCGTTGTATTTCTTCCAGAGCCACAGATTCTCGCCTGAAGCCGTGAGGGTGATGTCCCTGAGCCATTTGATTTTTTTGCTCAGGTCGAAGGTGTAGCCGATTGAGACGCTCTTGAGCCTGAGATAAGAGGCGTCATACACCATCCTGTCGGAAGGAATGGAGCAGGACTGAGTGCCTCCAGCCCTCGGTAGGTCGGAGTCAGGATTTCGGGTAGGATGCCATCTGTTGACCATATAACTGTACTGGTTGGTCCTGTTGCCTCCTGCCATATACAATTCCGAATAATTGTAGATCTTTCCGCCCAACGAATAGGAGAGGTAAATCCCGATGTTGAGTCCGTAGATGGAGAAGGTGTTCTGGAAACCTCCGTAAAGGTCAGGATCGGCGTTGCCCAGATAGACAAGGTCCTTCTGGTCGAGGGCCCCGTCGTTGTTTATGTCGTAGTATTTCGGAAGTCCGAGGCTGCTCGCATAATTGGCCTGGGTGATGGTGCTTTCGCAGACATACGCGTGGGTGCTCTCGTTGCGGATGAACTCATCGACATTGTGCCATACACCTGCATACTTGAATCCCCATACGGCATTGAGAGGGTAGCCTTTCACAAATCCGTGCATCATATAAGGGTTGTTCCCTGCGGATGAAGCGGTGGCGACGAACTCGGATGTCCCGATGTCATCCACCCTCTGGCGGTTGCAGGATATGGTGAGGTTTGTCGTCCAGGTGAAATTCCGCTTCACGATGTTGCGGCTTTCAATGGTGAACTCCAATCCTTTGTTCGTGGTGTTTCCGAGGTTGGTGAATTTGGACGAGAATCCGCTCTGGGACGCGACCTGCACTTCCATCAGAAGGTCCTTGGTCTTTGAGATATAACCCTCGGCGGTCACAGCAAGACGGTTGTTGAAGAAAGACATGTCGAGCGCGACATTGTAGAGGTCGGTCTTCTCCCAGGTGAGGTCAGGACTCGGAAGCGAGCCCCTGTAGTAAGCGGCCTGCTGCGCCCCGTCGAAAAGATAGCCATTGGTCACGGACGAGAGTTTCTCAAGGCTCCTGTATGCGGACACGGCGTCATTTCCGGTCCTTCCCGCACTGAGGCGGAGCGAGAGTTCGTCAATCCAGTTGACCCTCTTCAGGAATTTCTCGTTCTTGATGTTCCATTTGAGGGCCGCTGAAGGGAAGAATCCCCATTTGTTGTTGGCGGCGAAGTTGGATGCGCCGTCATAACGCCCGGTCACGGTGATATAGTAGCGTTTGTCATAATTGTAGTCCAGCCTTGCCAGCACGGACATCTTGGTCACCTTTGAATATCCCGTCGATGGGGAAAGGGTGTTCTTGTCGATGACACCTGACATATCGTTCCATTTCACTTTGTCGTCCATATATCCTGATCCGCTGACAGACAGGCTATTGGAGACATAACTATATGCCGTGTATCCTCCCAGGAGGTCGATGGAATGACCTTTTCCGGAATACTTCCAGTTGATCGTGTTCTCAGTGGAGAGCGTGACCGTCTCGCTCTCCGCCCTGTAGGCCTCTCCGCCCTCGCCCTCGTTCTTGGCGGGAAGGGTGGAAGGATAATATCTGAAAGTATGGCTCTGGGTGTCATAGAAGGAATTCTGGCTGCGGAGTTTGAGACCCTTTGCCAATTTGAATTCCACGAACATCGAATGTGTGGTCGAAGACTTCCTGACATTGTAGGTGTTCAGGGCTATTGTGGCTGTTGGAGGGTTGTATGTCGCGGCATCCTCGTAGTCAGGATTCACATAGTCCGTGACTTTCAGGAGCGGATTCAGATAGATGGCGGCATTCCTGATGCTTGTGCCTCCGATGGCAGCAAGATTCCTGTCCTGGTCACGGTAGGCATACGAGCCCTGATAGCCGATCTTCATCCATTTGAACAACTGATAATCGAGATTGAGCCTTGCGGTGTAACGCTTCATACCGCTGTTGCGGATGATTCCCTGAGTGTCATTATATCCGAAAGAGGCATACCAGGACGACTTCTTGGTCCCGACTCCGACGGAAATGCTGTAATTCTGTGTAGGGGCGGTACGGGTGATCTCCCCTATCCAATCCGTGCCCTTGCCCAATGAAAGAGGGTCCTTGTACGGATAGTCGGACATCGGCTGCCCTTCGGAAATGTCCCCATACAGGCTTGTGAACAGCGCAAGGTCGTTGCGGTACTGGGCATACTGGGTGGCATCCATCAAATCAAGTTTTGAAGGCAGCTGGCTGAATCCCGCCTCCGCCTTGAATGTGATCTTCGGCTTGGCAGACCCCGTGTCACCCTTTCTGGTCGTGATGAGGATGACTCCGTTGGATCCCCTTGACCCGTAGATCGCCGTCGAGGACGCATCCTTCAGTACGGTGATTGACTCTATGTCCGCAGAGTTGATGTCATTCAGGTCAGAGACGGCATCCATCACCCCGTCCACGACAATCAGAGGCTCGTTGGATGCGATTATCGACCTTGTGCCCCTGATTCGGATGGAAGTCGTGGCACCCGGCTCACCTGTGGTGGACATTATGTCCGCACCTGCGATACGCCCCTGGAGCGCCTGGTCGACAGACAGCACAGGAGCATTCTTTATGTCAGCCATCTTGACATTCGCCACCGAGCCTGTGAGGTCCTGCTTCTGGACCGACCCGTAGGCAATCGTCACGGCCTCCTCAAGATAGAGCGTCTTGTCGGGAGTGAGCGCAATCCTCATAGGTTTGGACGACACCTGCACCGTCTTTGTGCCGTAGCC
>JBJEJS010000454.1:0-5901 GCA_051878235.1 Candidatus Cryptobacteroides sp. | reverse complement strand
CTACTGGTCGAACATCCCTGACCTGGATTTCGCGGCGGACGAGGATTTCCCTTGGTGCATAGGGCAGTTTATCTGGACAGGCTTCGACTATTTGGGAGAGCCTTCACCATACGACACCGACGCCTGGCCAAACCACAGTTCGATGTTCGGAATCATTGACCTCGCCTCCCTCCCGAAAGACAGGTTCTACCTGTACCGCAGCGTCTGGAGATCGGAGGAGCCTACCCTGCACATCCTCCCGCATTGGAACTGGGACGGTATGGAAGGAGAAAAAGTCCCTGTCTTCGTATATACCTCATACCCTGAGGCGGAGGTCTTTGTGAACGGCACAAGTTTCGGGCGCAGGCACAAGAGGGCCAACGCAGAAGTTGCCGAGGAAAGATACAGGCTGATGTGGGATAATGTCATCTACACTCCAGGAGAGGTCAAGGTCGTGGCATACGGCAATGACGGACAGGCAGTCGCGGAAAAGACCATCAGGACGGCCACAGAGCCGCACCACATCGAACTCCTCGACGGTTACCCTCCTGTGACCACAAGGAACGGCAGGCTGGATGCGGACGGCAAGGACCTCGCCTACATCACCGTGAGAATTGTGGACAAAGACGGCAACCTGTGTCCTCTCGCTGACAACGAGGTGAGTTTCTCGGTAAGCGGGCAAGGATCCTTCCGCGCCTGCGCCAACGGCAACCCTGCAAGCCTCGAACTATTCCACGAGAAGTCGATGCACGCCTTCAACGGAATGATGACGGCAATCATACAGACAGGCACCCGTGCGGGAAGCGTCACATTGACCGCAACCTCACCTGGTCTCCAACCGTCCTCAATCAGGTTTGAGGTCAGATAAGGATATGGCAGACCCCGGCCTGTAAGCGGAGGCAGGTTTACAGGCTGAGGCGTATGCCGAAAGAGAAAGTCCTGCCAAAACCCCAGTAACCTCTGAACGAGGACAGATCGTGTGCCGCTCCGTCCTTGCCCCTCTCGATATACATAGTGTCGAGCAGGTTGGAGACACTCGCGAAGATGGTCAGTCCCGGATCCTTCCGGCCTTTCGGAGAATGAGTCCAGGAGACATCCGCACTGAGAAGATGGTATGAGGGGAAACGGTAGGCGCTTTGGCGGTCGTCAGGGTCAGTCCTTGTGACCGGGTCGAAATCCGCATACATCCTGTCATTGAACTTCCAGTCCACAGCCACCTTGAATCCTCCAGGTATGTCTATGTCAAGGTCTGCCCCGACCTGCGTCTGTGGGGAGTCCCCGACAGGAAGCCCCGCGCAATAGACATCCACCTTGCCGAGTTCAAGCCCAGAGTAGTCGTCGTAGATGCTTGCCCTCACATCGTTCTGCCATCTCCAGTCCCCTATTGATGCGAATGCCCTGATTTTCAGCCACCCGGTAAACCTGTGGAACACTTCCGCCTCGATTCCGCAATGAAATGCGTCCAGACCTGTCACCATATATTTCACATCATAGGCATTCTCCTGCTTGTAGGAATTCGACATCAGGGACTTGTTCTTCCACCAGGCGGCGTAGGCGGTCAGTTCCAGGCCTCCCCTGTCCCAGACAAATCGCCAGCCTGTCTCGGCAAGGATGTTCCTTTCGTTCTTCACATCCTTGGTGATCTCATTGTTCCCTGACGAGAACCAGACGCTTGAATACGGCAGACGGCTGTACCATCCCCCGTTGAGATATATGCTGTGGCGTCTCCCTGCCTTGTAGAGAATCCCTCCCTTGAGGCTTGCCCCGACACCTCCTGCTATGCCGCTGTAGATGTCGTCACCTGTATAGTTGTATCTGTCCCATCTTCTGTTCGTGCTGCCGTAGAGGGATGCACCGAGGTTGACCTGCAACCTTTCCGACGAATAGGACGCGCTGAGATATGCCGTGCCCAGATGCGTCGTCTTGCCGTTGTCGGTGCGGATATAATCTCCGACCCTTTTGTAGGGGTCGCGTCCGGCAAGCCCTGCCAGGGATTTGTTCTCATAGTCCTCAAACCAGTAGTCTGCCCCGAGCAAATCGGTTATCCTCTCACATTCCCAGGTGCTGTAATAAAGATAATGCAGTCCGCCTCCCATTTTCCATCCCCTTGGAAGTGAATATTCAATGGAGGAGATAGCCCCGATCTGCGTATGCCCCGCCAGATAGTCGCTCAGAATGTTCTGAGCCGCCCCTCCTTCAGGATTCGCCGCAGTCACGGCATCCCAGTCAATCAGCCCGTCCTTCAGGAATGACGCTATGGGTGTCCCCTTGGTCTCGTTCCACCTCCCGCCTCCGTTGGCGAATGCGGCATAGAAGGAATTCTTCATACTGACCTTTTCCCCGTTCCATATATGTTGGAGCGTGAAATATGGTTTGAAATATGTGTTTCTGCTGAGGCTGAATGCCTTGCCGTCCCTCCAACCCCAGTTCTTGCTGTATCTTGTCCCATATTCCCTGACCTCATCCCACGAGAGCCTCGAAGACCTCTGGTCGTGCTGCTCCGGAGAGCCGAGGGCGGTCAGAATCAGGGTATGGTCCGTCGCAAACCTTTTGCTGACATTCAGCATATAGGCGAAGGAATTGACGCTTGTCGCATTGACATATCCCTCTCCTCCCACATACGAAGCCATCAGCCCGATTGCCCATCCTTTCGGAAGGTTGCCGCTGTTGAATTTCAGATAGCCTTTGACCGTGCCGTAGGATGTGCCGTATATGCCAGCTTCGCCTCCGAGAGTCTCAGCCGAAGGGTCGGTGATGATGTTGACTGTCCCTCCGACCGAACTGTCGGAAAGCATTGATGAGCCGATTCCCTTCTGGACCTGTATGGCATAGGTGGCATCGGCAAGTCCCATCCAGTTGTTCCAGTACATATTGCCCGAGACAAGTCCGCTGATGGGGATTCCGTTGAGCATCACGGAGATGTTTGCCTGCTGGAAACCCCTGATGTTGAGTTTCGCGTCGCCGTAACTGCCTGATTCCGAGGTGGCATATAGGCTCGGGATTCCCTTTAGCATTTCAGGATAGGTCCTTGACCCTGCACGTGTTCGGATTGTCGCGTTGTCGATGACCGAAAGCCGCATAGGGCTTCTGGTGACGGGGCTGAAATTGGCCTGCACAGTCACCTCGCGGAGTGTCAATGTGTCTGAGATTGATTGGTTTGGCACGTCATATTCGCGTGCCTGGACATCACACAACGGCATTGCTGATGCCGTCGAAAGAATTGCGATGCCCATAAGTACAAATGCTGTTCTCATAAAAAAACCTTAAATTGTTACTTATGGCATACAATTCAAGGCTTATGTCTTCTTCCATCCAGACTTACCCGCTTTCGCAGGAACACTGTCGGTGCCGTAGTTCCAACGGCTCGTGCCTTTCGGCTCGCGGACTTTACCGCCGATCGGGATTCTCACCCTGCCCTGAAGTTATGCGTCGGCAAAGGTAACAAAAAACCGGAAAACCCAAATGTGGAAGAAGAAAAAATTGCATATTTACACAATTTGCAATACCTTTGCAATCCTCTACCGAAGGCCAGGTCCTTCAACCCCTGACAGGAAACGGCATCCACTCAAGGACACCACCCCACGGCAGGGATTTCAAAAGCCCGGATGGCGGAATTGGTAGACGCGTTGGTCTCAAACACCAATGTCCGAAAGGATGTGCCGGTTCGACCCCGGCTCCGGGTACAGGAAAGGGATGGCAGAATTGCCATCCCTTTTCTGTACCCGGGACAGGGCCCTCTATGCCTAGGGGCGCTGCCCCTATTGTACCCCGCGGCTACGCCTTTCGTATTTGACCCGTCAAATACACGGCTCCCGCCGTCGCGCTGATACGCGAGGGATGGCAGAACTGCCATCCCTTTTCTGTACCCACTAATTATAAATTTTGTGAAGACACCCGAAAAGACAAAAACGGAATGGTCCAGGACCATTCCGTTTTCCGTGCGCAGGAGCAGAGTCGAACTGCCACACCATTTCTGGCACTACCTCCTGAGAGTAGCGCGTCTACCAATTTCGCCACCTGCGCTCAAAAGTGGTGCAAAGATAAGGAATCTTTTTTGATTTTCTGAACTTTTCTTGAAAAACTTCAAAAAGTTATCATCCCCGGATTCCTAAATCATAACTTCCGCGCTGAAGACATGCTCCCACCCATTGACCATAATGACAATCTCGGTTGTGGCGTAGTCAATGACGACATCGGCATCCCGCAAAGAGGGCTCGGACCAGTCATAACCGCTCTGTATCAGATAGTCCCCAAGCGCAAACCGCCTCACGACACCTCCACCGTCATCTATCAGAAGGCAGAGGGAGCCGTCCTTCTGTCTGGGAATCCTCACGGCAAACCTCCCGTCATCACCTATTTCAGGCGAGAAACTGAAAACTCCATCCGCAGGAGTCCCGTCACGGGCATATCCGCAGACATTCCCCAAAAGCGACACCTTATATGAAGACGGATTCTCGGTACGGAACAGGACTGACAGACGGCAGAAATTCTTCAGCGGGATGACATATTCCGTGTGGATTTCCCTTCTTGTGTCAATCTGTGCGAAATGAGTGTAAACCGCAGGGCATTCACTCCCCTGCGGGACCGTCAGGGCAGTCCCCCGGTCATCCTCAAAACGGCTCCATTCGAGACCTCCCTTCACTGGAGCGAAAGAGAAGACATTCAGTCCGACCGTCCCTTTGGGGACTTCGATGCTGAGACGGCTTCCGTAAGCATCATTATGGACCGTTCTTCCATAAAGAATGTCATCCGACGAGAAAACGCTGAGACTCAACGAATCAGACTCCTCCTTGCCGATTCCCGAAAAATCAACAACCAACAGACAGGGGCAGAACTCCCTCTTTTCTTTTATACACCCCACTACGGACACCGACAAAAGGACCGTTGTCAGGACGGATGACATTCTGATGTTCATATTATAATTCCAAAATATCTGCACAAAAACATATCAGACATCACACCAAGGCGGCTCAGATAGTAGGATCCAATGTGGACCCGGGCTCCCAGTCGAGCACCTTCAGGGTGAAAGTGGCCGTCAGGGACGACACAGGCTCGTCCGGAGACGCTGAGCCGAGGCGCGTTATGGTCAGTTCGGTTATCTCGTAACTCTTGTTCCTCTCTATGCCGGGGATGCTCACAGGATAATAATACGATGTGCCTCCCATATCCACTTCGACGACCAGTCGGGTGAATCTTGCGGCAGCCCCCGCTTCTGAACTGTCGTCTGCGGTCGGATTCGGATAGCAATAAAAATAATTCGCAGTCTCGTAAGGCGTGCCGTAGTCCAGGGCAGCGTTCATCGCCCCGCTGTAGAGAAGGTCAGGCAAAGCCGTAGAATTGAAGGTGTGAAGATTGGTCCAGGTCAGTTCAGGAAGCCCTCCGAGACATCTGGATGAAGACTGTGCATTAAGGAGATATATTCCTTTTATTCTCACAGCCCCCGTCCGATACTGCTCCAATGTGAAATTGTTGGTTATCTTCCTGATGCAGACTCTTGCCACAAGCCTTTTCACCTCAATCTCCACAGAAGCGGGCCCGTCCAGGTCCACGCCTGTCATCCCGCTCATCACAAAAGAGGAAGGGCTGTTCTCCGACAGGGAGGAGACTTTCGACTTGAGATTGTCCAAAGTCCTTATTCCCGAAATCTGGGGCGCATTGGTGACAGCATACACATCCTTTTCACCTGTTGTGCAGGACAACGACAGAGTCTTTCCGCTCTCCCTCGCCTCTGCCTCAAGAACTCCGTCCTTTCTGAAGACGAACACCTGCAGGCTGTTCACTGTTGTTTCTCCCGTCACATCGGTCACCTTCGTGGCGGAGGACAAAGGGACTGAGACATCCAGAGTCACCTTATCCCCTTCCTCTGTAAAATAATCTGTTCCTTCCATTTTCTGCCCGCATCCGCAGGCAAGTGCCGTCACT
>JBJEJS010000453.1:0-5940 GCA_051878235.1 Candidatus Cryptobacteroides sp. | reverse complement strand
TATTCCGGCAAGAGTTGTGAATTGCTTTCAAAATCAGTATCTTTGACATATATCTCACAACTGATTCTATGTAACCCGCAGAATATCAATGAATTGCGAGTGCTTGTCAAAATAAGAAATCCAGCCTTCAAGGCTGGATTTTTAGTATATGACTGTCTGATTCCGTATCCTGCCTATGCAGAATACCGGAAGATTCTCAGAACAACTCCAACTGCACATATTCAGTCGGAGGCTTCTGAATTTTCTTTCCGCAGAAAAGTTCCATTGACCCGAACTGCCTGTCCGTCACAGTTAGAATTCCAACCATTCCCAAAGGCGGTAAAAACGACTTTACTCTCTTTATGTGGACATCCGCATTTTCGACACTCGGACAATGTCTCATATAAATTGAGAACTGGAACATCAGAAATCCGTCCGCAATCAGTCTTTTGCGGAAATCCGCAGATGCCTTCCTCTCTTTCTTTGTGTCTGTCGGAAGGTCAAAGAAAACGAGGACCCACATAACTCTATATTCACTGAAACGACTCACGACATATCAGGGTAAACCAACTTTCGGCTTTCTCCAAGAAAGCATTTTACAAGTGAAGAACTTGTCTGGGCGACTGCGTTCATCAAAGGACTTCTCTTGTCATTGATGGTGACCTCCACCACAGGCAGTCCTAGAAGTGTGACTTTGTTCTCCCGTGTCAGTTCCCCGCACCCGCTTCCTCTAACCATATCCCCGACCAGACGGTCAACATACGGCCTGTATGGCTCCATTATGTCATCGGCAAGGCAATATGCATTGTAACGGTTGTGATGATGGATGCCTAATGTCGGAAGAAGCCCGCTGCATACCAATGCCCTCGCCACAACAGCCCTCAGGATGGCATATCCGTAATTAAGCAGGGCATTGATGCCGTCTCCGTCCTGATCCCTGAGAAATCCGGGCTGTTCTTGAAAGACATTCTTCCAGTAATATGCGGCTGCACGGGCTTCCATATTGTCTGTATCCCCGCTCCTGACAGCCTCCGCCCAAATCCTCATATTCGGATGGACTTCCCCAGAGAAATATTCCAGAACTGCCGCCTGATTCCTGATTTTTGCCTGGACTGTCTGTTGCCACATCTGTTTTTTCAATGGCAGGGACGCTTCCGTCTGGAATCTGAATCTCTCGCTTTGAATGGAATTGCCTGAAAGCGGGAGCATCAGTCCTGTAGGAAGATGTCTGGAGTCACAGCTCATCACGGCACAGTTGTTCTCAAGCAGTTCCTCCAGAAGTCCTTGGGTCACCGTTATCTGCCTGTGGTCAAGGACAATGGCTCCGATGTCCTCGACAGGGATTGTCCTGACCTCTTCCGCTGAAACCTCAGTCCCGTCCTTGGGAATCCTGATTACAAGTTGTTTCTGCCTCAATGAAAGATATGCAGGATTTCCGAAATATAAGGTCCTCTTGATCATATTATTCACCTATATGGACTATTTCACCAAGATGGTTGACCCTCACTTTGAATACATCCTTTAATGAATTTATACAAGTAATTCTTTTCCAAGTAATATCCCTTAAAGTCGGGGAGTCATTATTGACGGTAGTCTCCAAATGATGCCTGAAAACATAATATTTGGCTGCCAACTTCTGTACCCTAAACATATTAGGGCTGATGAGAGAATAATTTGCAGGATCCATAAGGTCAATCTCGGACGGGTCAAATCCTGTTTCCTTGTTAGGGAACACGAAATATTCATTACGTTTCATAGAGAACAGGAATTCCCAGCCCTCATCCTTCTTGTAATCACGGTCAATTACCGGAACGCCGTCATTAACTCTTACAACTGCGTCATAGAATGAAACCACATGTTCCTGAAGATTCCCATCTGCGTCACGATAAATGGCAATATGATGATTGTTGCCCGTGCTGACATAGTCCGTAGGCACGCGGCTACCATCCTTTTTGAGAACAAGATTTCCTGAGTTGTCCCTTTTGTCATGTAGTGCAACCACATTGCTTTTTCCGCTGATGGTGACGCTTTTGATTTTAATCCCCTTATCCCTGTCAAGCCATATAGGATTCTCTTCCAGATCCGCGAAAGCCTTCTTTGCGTCATTGCCGAACGATGCAAGCCTCTCTTCAAGCAATGTCCTGACCTTGCCATCTATCACTTTATCAATTTTGAGGTTAGGCCCGATTGCCTCCCGTTTTGTGAACACCTCTTCATAAGTCATTGTCAGGACCTTTACGGGAACGGTTTCCCGCTTTTCGGAATCAATGAAAACAGGATTCTTGTCAAGGCTGTTTTTCCCTCCGAAGGCTTTCTTTGCGTCACCTCCGAATTCGTCAAGGCGATTCCTCAACGCTTCCCTGAATTTTTTGTTTACGACCGTCTCTATTTTTGCATATTCAAATGAAGTTCCGACCTTTTCTTCCTTATAGACAGGCTGAAGTATTCTGCCATAAATGGTTTCGTTGTGAAGTTGCCCGCGTGGGGTCAACTGGGTCCTCCTGTTGTAGCCGCCCCGTCTTTTTGTCTTGTTGACATTCTTGGTCACCACCTTTCCCGAAGATTTGACGGACACCAGTATTTCATTGAGTTTGGCCTTAGCCTCATTGCGGAATTCCGCCAAAGGCATAGGAGGGATGAATCTCAATTTCCCTTTGGAGTCCCTTTCCATCTGGCTGAGCTCAATGAACATCACGACTGACGACCTTTGGCTTTGAGGTATGTCGGTCGTTCCGAACTCGTCTAAATTCACGTGTGAGCCTTCGTCAGCCCATTTCGGTATACGGGCATTGAGGTTGTTGAGATATTGTATATAACTCCTTCTTGTAAATGCTATTGTGAGCGCGTCCATTGCGTGGTGCCTGTGGTCATTCCTTTTGCTCCAATCGTCAATTTTTGGAATCTGGCGCCCGTCTCTGTCCTTCTCGTAATGCGTCATACCCAATTTCTCGTATTTGTCCCAATTCAATTCCCGCATCACATCAACAAGTTGCCAGTCCTCCCTGAGGCGGTCTGTGACCGATCCTGTCGTGGAAACAACGGACGGAACGACATCCTCAAGCATCTCCTTTGCTTTTCTTGAAATATATTGTGTGTCACGCAAATCCCTCTCAATGAAACCTTGAGGAATATCCGCCTCCCTCATAAGCAGTTTGTTCATCTTTGTCCTGCTTATTGCATTGTCCTTGAATAACCTCTCTACCCGTGCCCTATATTCGGCAAGTCCGGCTTCGCCATATTTCCCTTCAACGAAATCGTATGCCGTCTTGTCCGATTTCTCAAGATTTATCAGCCTTGCCTCAAGGGTCTTGTTCGAGAATGAATCGTCGAACAATTTCGCCTGTGGAATAATATGTTCTATGTCAAATTCTTTGGAAAACAGTTTCTCCTGCGGAATATATGTGTTTGAATAAAGTGTGTGGAAACCGTTGTCCTTGAGTTCCAAGTACAATTTATACCTGATGAGGTCATTCCTGGACGGATTGGCTATCCCGAAATTATTCTTCAGTTCATTGGCATATTCTTCGTGCTGGGCGGTTGCCTTTGATATGGCATCAGCCATCTCCCTCCTTTCGTCGGCGCTTTTCTTCAATTCCCTGGCTAGTTCTATCCTGATTTCATCAGGCTTCCCGTATGTGTCTATGACCTCATTGACCACATTTGCCATCTGATTGAGGATTTTCTCAACCAGCGGATTCCTTAGGCTGTTCTTAGGAAGTATGGCGATATGGTCTGAATATTTCTTTTTCAGGAGTTCCTCCTTTGTCAGGGATTTCGCTGAATGTCTGTATCCCGCATATCCACAGGCCACGCTGTATTCCAACCCGTCTTTCATATAAGGCAAAATCTTCCGCATCGCTTTTGATGAAAGGCTTCCGTAATCCTGCCCGAATGTCACTGAGGCCAGAATCTTTGCGTTATCCTCATCCATCCCGGTGAGTTCCTGCAGCTTCCCGACCAATTTCGCGTTGCCTGAAAGCGACTTGTCCCCTTCGTATGAATACAGCAGATGCCATAGCCTGAACATAGGTTGCGCTTCGTAGGCAGGATTTTCAAGGCCTGCATCAAAATGCAGGAAGTCGGTCTTCCATCCCAGACTGTTAAAAATGTCTGTCACTATTGAAAGGGACTCGGATGCAGGCATTTTTGAGAAGTCGAATTCGTTGTGCCCGGTGTTGGCGATGATGGTTGAATATGCCTTGAAAAGGGCTGCCTGTGTGTTGTTGCCCTCGACTGACTTGAAATTAAGCCTCAAGTCTTTTGGATTCTTGTACAGAAGTTTGAGAACTTCCTTGTCAGAAAGTCTTCCCCTGACTGAAAGTTCGTTGAAGAGTGCTTCCCTGTCAGATTGCTCAAGACACTTTCCGTTGACCTTGAGGTTGTTTAGGATCTGCCATATCTTGAATTCCTGGAAAAGAGGGGATGATTTCGGGCATACTTTAAGTCCGACTGTCCTGGTCTTTTCCTTGCCGTCGGCTATGACTGTAACTGTCCTGTTCTCAAATTCGCAAAGTCCCACAAGACCTTTCTGGCTTTTCAAAGGTCTCTGATAGAAAATGATGATGTCACGGATTTCCTTTTTGAGTTCCGGTGTCAGTTCTTTGTGGAATCTTGCCTGAGTCTCCCAGATTTGTTCGAACTCGTCCATATAATCCTTACGGAGGAACACAATGTTCTTCAAACTTGTGTGGGGATTTTGCCTGATGAGGTCCCAAAGATACTGGCCGACCGTCATCTTGTTGAACTGCAGTTCCTTGCTCCTGTCGCTAATGTTTCCGAGAAGCCCGGATGTGTTTTTTATCTGTCCGTTGATTTCCTGAAGGACGATGGCAAGATCCTCAAATTCCAACCTTGAAAGAAGCGCTTCGGTCCTGAGCCTGTAATTCTCCTTGACCAGTTCCTTGCCTTTGAAAGGCCTCTTGACCCCTTCGATTCCGAAAGGCTTCTGGCATATTGCCCAGGTCTGCGATTTGTTCTTCCCTTCCAGTTCCGTTTTCAGTCTGTCTGTCAGGACATCAGGATAAAAGGTCCGTTGTGTCTCCCAAATCCTGTCGAACTCGTGCTGGAGGTCGCTTCGGTAAAAATCTGGTATTGAATAATTGTCCCTCAGAATCCTTTCACGGACATACTGCCCGGGAGTGATTCCCTTTTCAAAGAGTTCCTTTGCGATGGCCATCCCGTCAATGACAGACCCGTCCTCCTGTGACTTCTCCTTGCGGCTGCTTTTGTAGCCTCTCTTTTTGTTTATGTTGAGCAGGACTCTGGCGAGGTCGGTAAGGGAAATCTCTTCCGTTGCGGACTTTGCCCTGAGAAAAAGCGTCTGGTGGGTGGTGTTCTTGCCGGACTCATTTAGCACGGTGCCCTCTTTGATGATGCCAGATTCACGCAATGCCTCCAGCAGGGCGTTCCTTCTGAGTTTATATCTTTGCAGATTCCTTCTCATACTTCTGGCCTTTGTGCGTGAAGCATTTGGGGACACCGATTTCCCGGTGCAGAAATAGTCCGCAGGGTTACCTTTGATTTCTTGACCTTCAGCATTTGTGAAGGTGTCATACTGAATGATCCGGACTCCAAGTTTCACAATGGAGGAAGATTCCTGTCCGCCTTTCTCCGCTTCGTTGACCAAAGCCCATCCTATGGATGAGGTCCCCAAATCAAGTCCCAATATCTTTTTCATATTCCGTAAATGATTAAAGGTCATATAAATCCGTGTAAATTTAAGAAAATATATGTATATGTGTGAAAAAAATATTATATTTGTGACTGATTTGAAAGCAATTCACAATAAGGATTATTCCGTTGTGAAAACACTCAAGACGGGACCCTTACGGGGCTCGTCTTTTTTTAGTTATTATTTAAGGAATCTTCAAAAAATACCCTGAACATCATCTGTCCGGGGTCAAACATCGGATCACCGGAAAAAGTAGGTTGATAAAATAAGTCTAGTTACCTTTGTGGTAT
>JBJEJS010000452.1:0-6021 GCA_051878235.1 Candidatus Cryptobacteroides sp. | reverse complement strand
CGCCGTTTCGGTGATACTCGCAAGGATACTCTCCGTCCATTTCGGGATCAGCCTTCCTTCACTCCGTCCCATCGAGGACATAAAACCCAAAAAAGAATGAGCACAATCGCGCCTTTTTCCCGTCCGCTTTATGTGATGGCAAAGCCTGCGGGGCCTACCTGCAATCTCGCCTGCGAGTATTGTTACTACCTTGAGAAGAAAAACCTCTACAAGAACGACATCACCTCAGGGATGTTCGAGATGAGCGATGAGATCCTTGAGATGTACATCAGGCAGTATATAGAGTCCCAGACGATGCCGCAGGTCCTTTTCACCTGGCACGGAGGGGAGGCGCTGATGCGTCCGCTGTCCTTCTATAAAAAGGTGATAAGGCTCCAGAAGCAATATGGGAGGGGAAGGGCCATCGACAATTCAATCCAGACCAACGGAACTCTGCTGAATGACGAATGGTGCCAGTTCTTCAAGGAGAACAACTGGCTTGTGGGAGTGTCCATAGACGGCCCGGAGAAGTTTCACGACCGCTACCGCCACAACATCAAGGGAAGACCTTCATTCGCTAAAGTGATGCAGGGCATAGAACTTCTGAACAAATACTGTGTGGAATGGAACGCCCTCGCTGTGGTGAACGACTTCAACGCCGACTATCCTCTTGAGTTCTACAATTTCTTCAAGAGCATAAATTGCAGGTACATCCAGTTCACCCCGATTGTGGAGCGCATTATGCCCCACAGCGACGGACGCTCCCTTGCCTGCCCTGCCGACAGCGACACCCTGCCTCTCGCACCGTTCTCGGTCACCCCTGAACAATGGGGGAACTTCCTCTGCACCATTTTTGACGAATGGGTCCGCAAGGATGTGGGCCAATATTTCATACAACTGTTCGACTCCACCCTGGCTAACTGGGTGGGGGAGCAGCCGGGAGTGTGCACGATGGCACGCACCTGCGGGCACGCGGGAGTGATGGAGTACAACGGGGATGTCTATGTGTGCGACCACTTTGTCTTTCCTGAATACAAGTTGGGCAACATCCGCACCCACACCCTGACCGAGATGATGTACAGCGCAGTCGAGCAGGATTTCGGGGATGCGAAGATGACGTCCCTGCCGCGCCAGTGCCGTGAGTGTGACTTCCTTTTCGCCTGCAACGGGGAATGTCCGAAGAACCGTTTCGCCCGCACGGCAGACGGCGAGCCGGGACTGAACTACCTCTGTGCAGGCTACCACAAATTCTTCAGGCATTGCGCCCCTGCGATGGAATTTATGAAAAATGAACTCCTTGCCAAACGGGCCCCTGCAAATGTTATGTATGCTGTCAGGCATAATCTCCTTTAAGGAATTTTAGGGAATCTTCAGGATAATTGAAGTTCATTTGGGAAATATGGGAAATATTTGAAAATAACTTGTTACCTTTGGCGAAAGAAAAAAACAGAAAAGGTAATAAAATGAAAATATTTTCCTGTTGCGTGAAAACGCTTCTGGCGTTTGCCCTGACATTCCTGTCATCATCCCCTGTTGTCTTTGCCCAGGCTCCGTCAACCCTTTCCATCCCGGATGCGGGAAGTTTTCCGCGTACTGTCTTTGTCGGAGGCCAGGCGCAGCACGTCCAGGGAATTGCATACGATGCCGAAAAGAATTGTATGTATATGTCATTCACCAGCCGTTTCCTGAAAGTCGATATGGAGGGGAACATCCTTGCCTCGATCGACCGCATCCAGGGGCATCTCGGAGCGATGACCTTCAATCCTGCCGACAGGAAGGTATATGCCTCTCTGGAATGTAAGGATGACGAAATCGGAAGGGGGATAGCGCGTGTGCTGAATGTGGATGCAGTGTCGCGGAGCGAATCGACATTCTATATCGCAGTGATAGATGTGGACCGCCTGGACTCAATCGCGGTTGATCCTGAGAACAACGATGTGCTGAAGACAGTCTGCGTCAGAAAGGCGGTTGAGGACTATTCCTTCAAATCCCCTGACGGAGAATATGAACACCGCTACGGCTGCTCGGGAATTGACGGGGTGGCAATCGCTCCTGAAATCGCTCCGCTCAGGCCTGCGGAATATGCCGGGGGCAACTCCCTCAGGAAGTCCTCCGCCCGGGAGTCCGCAGACAGGAAGATGTATCTTTATGTGGGATATGGGATATATGGGGATGTGGACCGCACGGACAATGACTATCAGGTGATCCAGAGATATGACATCGACAAGTTGAACCGTCTGGCGCGTCCTGTGGTCTTCGGACAGACCCATTCTGACGGTCCCGACAAGCCTGACAAGGAATATTTCGTATATACGGGGAACACGAACTACGGCATCCAGAATATGGCATACGACCCATATACCGACTGCATCTTCCTCGCGGTCTATAAAGGCTCGAAGACCTGTTTCCCGAATTACCGCCTGTTCGCCCTGAGCATCAACCAGAAGCCGTTCAAGGCAGCCCTCAAAGGAGGCCGCGACAGTTCAAGACACCTCCAGCTCAGCCTTGTCCGCCCTCAGGAGCCATACTTTGTCAATCCCGACTCCGACGGGACGACCGGGATAACAGGATGGAAATTCAAATGGGGGTCCACCGGGCTCTGCCCACTCGGCGGAGGGCTGTGGTACATTTCCGAAAACGCAAAAGACAAGAAGAGCAAAAAGGAGTCCTGCACTGCCCGTCTCTACAAATGGACAGGCACCCCTGACGGGCCATTCTCTGCAATCCTCCCCTGATTGTCATTCCTAGTCTGATGTCGCGAAGCATTATGCCATCCGGCCTGCAAATATTGGGTAGGTGCGGAGTCTTCTGTGCGTAGTCTATAGAGTGGAAGTCCCGCAGCCAGCGAAGTGGCGTAGGGGCTCTGACAGAAGCAGTAGTAACTCTCACACCGACCAAGTTCACATTTGAATTTGAAGGAGAACCTGCCGACGTCGCTAACCTCAAACTCATCATCCAGGCATCAGCTCCACAGTCAAACGGTGTAACACGTGCCTACAGCAAGGCAGTCCAGATCGGTAACGTATTCGAGCCTGTAACAGAAGAATACGACATCAAGCAGGACTACGACGACAAGCACGGTGCTCCGAACGCAATCAGCCCGAAAGTCTTCCTTAAGTATTTCTTCGTAAATACCAAGACCGGCGAAAAGTCTGGTGAGATGACGACAATGGTCTCTTTCTCCGAAGACCCGGCAGTTGGTGAGTAATCTCAAACATCAGCCTCATCAGAGGCATCCAATTCCCCAACAAAACCATTTCCCTCAAGACAATCGTCCTGAGGGAAATTTTTATCATATTGGTAATACTTTGGCACAAACGAGACATTTCTTTGCAGAAGATTTTGCAATAGGTGTTTTATTGTTGTACAAATTATAGTTACTTTTGCAGCCATATGAGTCGGAATGTTGACATAAAACCTCAGAAAGGAGAAAAGCCATCTCAGTTTGCAGAACGAGTTGGCAATGCCTATGCAACATATTCAGTTCAAAAAGAAAAACGAGACAAAGGACAGTTCTTCACTCCGCTTGCAATATCGCAGTTTATGGGAGCACTTGCCAGCCCCTTGGAGAATGAATCTATCAGGATCCTGGATCCGGGCTGTGGAAGTGCGATTCTATCGTGTTCTATTATAGAATATCTTGCGACAAACAACGTCTCCTTAAAGAGGATAATTCTTGACCTATATGATACCGACACTACATTGATGCCGTATATAGAACTCGTCCTTTCATATCTCGGGGAGTGGTTGAGTTCCAAAGGAGTTCAGATATGTTCAACCATTCATCAAGAAGATTTTATCCTGGTTAATCATACATACATTACAGGAAGCAATCTCTTCAACGATAACGTGGTTTTATATGATTACATAATCTCGAATCCTCCGTATTTCAAGTTGGCTAAAGATGATGCCAGAACACAATGCTGTGCAAGCATAGTGGACGGTCAGACAAACATATATGCATTGTTTATGGCGATCTGTGCAAAGATGCTTGATAAAACCGGAGAAATGATATTTATAACTCCACGAAGTTTTGCATCCGGCAGGTATTTTCAGTCATTTAGGGATTATCTTTTCAGCAATATAAAGTTGCGTTTCGTGCATCTTTTCAACACACGAAAGGACACATTTGCAAAGGATGATGTATTGCAGGAACTGGTGATTACGCATTTTGTAAATGCTAATAACGGAAGAATAACCATATCACATAGCGAGGGTAGCAAAGACCTGAATGAGCCAATCGTAAAAGATTACCCGGAGAAAGAGATTCTTGATACGGAAACATCTGATAAAGTTGTATTCCTTCCGATAGACAGCAGAGACGATTCAATACTGAATCTGTTCCGCTCCTGGGATGGCAATATGGAAAAGTACGATATCAAGATTTCCACAGGCCCAGTGGTTGCCTTTCGTATTTCTGACTACATTACAGAGGAAGAGGCCTCAGATACAGTTCCACTATACTGGATGCACAACGTCATAAAAATGCTTGCAGATCATCCGGTAAATAAAAAAGATAAAGGTCAATACATAAAAGTTGCACCGGAATCAATACACACCCTTCTGCCAAACAAGAACTACATTTTGCTTCGCAGAATGAGTTCAAAGGATGATAGCAGCAGACTGGTTGCGGCACCATATTTCGGCAATATGGCAAAACATAAATATGTTGGCATCGAAAACAAGCTCAATTATATATATCGCCCGAAAGGACATTTGAGACGCGATGAAACAATAGGACTTACGGCCTTGCTCGATAGTGAGATATTTGATGCATATTTCCGTACATTTAACGGAAATATAAACGTAAGTGCAACAGAACTGCGTGCTATGCCTCTGCCTCCTATTGAGACAATAAGAGAGATTGGCAAGCGAATAATCTTGAACAACAATTATTCAATTGATTATATCAACGAGTTGGTAATGAACTATTTTAATATATAAACTATGGGAAAGATTTCTCAAGCACAGGAAATTTTGAAAGCAATGGGACTGCCAGCTGCACAGCAGAATGAACTTTCCGCATTGACCCTATTGGCACTTTGCAGCATCAAGGAAAACGATGAATGGAAAAATGCTACAAAAAAGAGTATGCGTGTCACAAAGGAAATAATGGCCTTTGTCAATGAGAACTATAAGGCAGATTCGCCCTATGCTCCCAATACTCGCGAAACATTCAGAAGGCAGGTGCTGCATCAATTTGTTCAAGCAGGAGTGGCCAGTTATAATCCTGACGATCCAAATCTTCCCGTAAATAGCCCTAAAGCTCACTATGCTTTGACTGATGAAGCATTAAGCGTAGTACAGGCATATGGAACTCCTGAATGGAATAGAGAAGTTGACGGATTTGCAGCAGCTTATTATGTTATACACAAGAAATACTCAGCAGAAAGAGACTTTAACAGAATACCATTGACTATCAACGGAGTCGAATATTACCTTTCCCCAGGCGAACATAACGAGGTACAGGCTGCCGTAGTAAATGAGTTCGCTCCACGTTTCGCACCGGGTAGCAAATTGCTCTATATCGGTGACACGGAAGACAAAGATTTGTATGTAGACAACGAAGGCTTGGAAGCATTATCTTTTGTTATCACCGAACATTCAAAACTGCCTGATGTAATAATTAGCGATGAGACACAGGGCTGGCTTTTCCTGATTGAAGTAGTAACTTCACACGGACCAGTATCAGCTAAGAGAATGGTAGAACTCGAAGAGTTCACAAAAAACTGTCCTTACGGAATAGTTTACGTTACAGCATTCCCAAATGCAAAAGAGTTCAAAAAGCACGTTACCGATGTTGCTTGGGAAACCGAAGTATGGCTTGCAGATACACCTGACCATATGATTCACTTCAACGGCGATCGCTTCATTGGTCCAAGATAGCACTACAATTCCCCAACAAAATCATTCCCCTCATGACTATTGTCTTGAGGGGAATGATTTATAGTTTAGTGTCTTTCTTATATTGAATCGTAAGCATAATGGCGTAAGCATCCGAAGAAATGCATATTGTAGCCTGGCGAGAGCCGGGCTACCTTT
>JBJEJS010000451.1:0-6052 GCA_051878235.1 Candidatus Cryptobacteroides sp. | reverse complement strand
TTCCCACACGAAGTCTTTCGCCTTCACCTTCCGTCAGGCCTGGTATTTCGCGGACAGGTTCTCGGATCCGGGCAGCCTTTTCCTCGACCTGAAGGAAATAGAATCAGGGAAGCCTCTTGATATGACCGAAAGGCTTTCTCCCCTGTTCCTGATCTATGCCTCCCGCTATGACGGGGCACCTGTGGAACAGCCGTCCGACAAGGTGTATTACGGAAAGAGCGAGATTCCGATTGTGGTGGCAAGGACAGGATGGGACAAGGATGACATATATCTCGGAATCAAAGGCGGCAGGGCGGACTATTCCCACTCCCATATGGATGTCGGAAGTTTCGTCTATGAGGCTGACGGAGTGCGCTGGGCATCCGAATCGCACATCAAAGGAGGCTATCCCGTCATCGAGAAACAGCTCAAGCCCAAAGGGGTGTCCCTTTTCAGTTACAGGCAGACATCCTGGAGATGGAAGGTGTTCTCCTACCGTCCCCAGGAACATAGCACATTGATAATCAACGACAAGTTACATATCCCGTCTGGAGAGGGAATCTTCACTGAAATCATTGACGAGCCTGGAAGGAAAGGGGCAGTCATCGACATCACCGCACCTCTGGGGCAGGATGTGGACTCGGCAGTCCGCACAATTGAAATCGTGGATGATGAATATCTCCGCATCACGGATGTCATAACCGCCTCCGACCTCGGTCCTGTGGATGTCCGCTTCAACATTATGAGCGACGCCTACAGTATGGCGACCAAGGAGGGCGTCATCCTGACGAGCGGCAACTCGGCTGCGTTCCTTTCCGCGACGGGAGCGAAGGTCCGCTACCAGACCTGGTCCGCCAATCCCACCGACTATCCGAATGATGTCAACTCCTACCTGAGCCTTGAGGACGGGACATCCATTTGCGGATATGTCTATACCGTCCCTTCAGGGAAGACCCGCACGGTCGTCACCACACTCAGGACGCATTAATTGCGGACCGTGCCCCTCCCGTGAGCCTTATCGGATGCCGTACCTGCGGAGAATCTTCAGCACAGGTTTCCTGACGGATTCCGCCCAGAGGGTGTAGCCGTAATTGTCCGGATGCACCCCGTCAACGGTGGCAAGACGGTTTGCGGAAACGGCATCAGGACAGATGAAATAGACATCCCTGTACTTCTCCCGGCCCTCCCTGGTGGATTTCAGTTCCTTGAAAATCAAGGATGCCATATCCATCTTTGCCTGTTCTTTCCCGTCCTCAGCCGTGTTGAAGTTGCGTTTCTCCCTGTAGATTGTCTGCTGGAATATCATAGGGACTCCCGGATGGGCCTCTATCATCCTGTCTATGAACGGAACGAGCCTCTCTCTTATCATCGCCGCATCAGGATTCGAGAAAGAGTCGAAAATGAAGGCGTCCGCCTCGACATCACAGAGCACATCCGCGAAATATGTCTGGAGTTTGCAGTTCCCGCTGCATCCGAGGGAAAGGAGTTGAAGCCCTGTCGCCCTTGACAGTTGGGCGGGATAGGCCATACCGGAACGGGAGGTGCTGGACCCGTGGGTGTAACTTGAGCCCCAGATCGCTATACGATGGCGGAAAGGATTTTCAATTGCCTCTATGACGGATCCCTTCTCGACTCCGACCTTTATCGAATATTCCTCGCTGTAAAGAGGGAAGTACAAAAGGCATTCGTGCATCGTCCCGTCCATATTGGCAATCAGGTTGAAAGGCTTGTCCAACTTCGAGTCGGACGGCACTCCAGAGGCGGCGTAGAGCCAGTCCCCGTCCTTGCGGATGTAGAGGTCATATCCCCTTGCGGAAAAACCGTTGGTGTTGGTCGGGAAACTGACCTGCCCGTATTCCGTGAGTATGCGGATGCTCCTGGAATCCGTTCTGAACACGCACGCCATTCCTGAGGTCATCCTGACCTGGAAATTCTCATTCGTGGTGAAGCCCTTGTATTTCACGGTATCCACACGGTGGTAAGGGTTTGCCGTCCTGCCGGGCATCAGTTTGCCGACGAGCGTAAGGTCGGAGGCTTCGGTATAGACATATTTCACTTCATTCTGCGCGTAGGCGCAGAGCGCAACGGCAACGGCTGCCGCCAAGGCTATCAGTTTCTTCATTTTCGTATTATTGAATATATGTTATATATGGCATATATGCCTTTCCCGGAAAAGACACGGACCGGCTGGGATTCCAGCCGGTCCGTAAATCTGTCCTGCGGAAAGTCCGGCCCAGCGGACTGTATCTTCCTGTTCCTAAAGATTAGGGTTAAGGGCCTTCCATTCAGCGACAGGAGGGATGATCCCGAGGGAGATGATCTCATCACGCATCTTGCAGAGGTGCTCGTATGACTTTTTGAGGGCATCCATCTCCTCTGCAGTCCCTTCAGGGGCGGTGAAACGGACACCGTCCTTGTCGATGAGGGTCGGCATAGCCATCATCACATTCTTGAAGCCGCATTTGTCACAGTTGACATAGCATCCTGCTGGCCAGGCGAAAGGCTCGCCGCCCATAGCACCCTCAATCATCTTGACGGCGTGGTAGGCAGGGCTCTGGAATGAACTGCGCCCGCGAAGTTTGATGATGTTAGAGCCGCCCTGGGTGGTGTTGTGCCTGATCTCTGCCCAACGCTCCTCAGAAAGGGTAAGTTCTGAAAGCGGCTTCCCGTCGATTGTCGCCTTGGAAGCGAAAACGGCCATCTGCTCTCCGTGTCCGCCATAGGTGTAGGCACCTGCGACCTTGTCCTGCTGTACGCCGAACTCCGCTGCAAGCTGCTGCTGAAGACGGGTCGAGTCGAGGGCGGCAAGAGAAGTGAGTTGGCTCGGCTTGAGGCCTGAGTGGATGAGGGCTGTGAGCGCAGTCACGTCGGCAGGGTTGAAGATCACCACGACATGCTTCACATCCGGGCAGTACTTCCTGATGTTCTCACCGAAATCGGCGGCAATCTGGCAGTTGCCCTTGAGAAGGTCCTCACGGGTCATCCCCTCCTTACGGGGTGCTCCGCCTGAAGAAATGATGTATTTCGCTCCGGTGAAGGCGGTTTCAGGATCTACGGTATATGAAAGGTTTGCACCCGGGAAGGCGCAGTGGCACATTTCATCGTAAACACCGTGTACACCAGGCTCATAAATGTCATAAAGGCAAATGTTCGGGGTAAGGCCGAGCATAAGCACCGACTGAACCATATTGGAGCCGATCATTCCACCGGCGCCAACAATGACAAGTTTCTCGTCTGTCAAAAATTCCATAAAACTAAAATTTATATAATTCCTTAATTCCCTTTTCTTACAAAACCGCGCAAATATATAAAAAATAACTATATTTGCCGAGAAATTATTGGATTAAAACAAAACGAATTGGAACCTCCCAGTCAAATAATGACAGACCGGAATTCTGCTGCGGACAACAAATCTGACGATCCGCTGTCGGAACTCATCTTCACGGTCATCAGGACAAACTCCGAGGAATCAGACGGATATGCCGTGCGGGTCGATATGACGCGCACACATTTGTCGTATGTCGGAGTCTCCTCCGGGAACATATTTTCATAACAGGAGAACATCTATTTAATATGGGACTATATCTTAGAAAGACACTTGACAACAAAGCGGAAGTCTCCGTCTGGCAGATCACCGAGACAGAACAGGAACTCATCAACCTCGGATCCGTACCTACTGACGAGATGGAGGAAATCTCCCTCATCCGCAGCGAGGCGCAGCGCAAACAGAAACTTGCCGTGAGGGCACTTCTGAATGAGGTGTTCGAGGACAAGATGTACCTCAACCACCACGACAACGGCAAGCCTTACCTTGAGAACTGCATCACCAACATCAGCATCACGCACACGGACAGATATGTCGCTATCATAACCCACGACGAGGACGACCTGGGGATAGACATCGAGTCTCTGGACCGTGATTTCTCCGCAGTCGAGAAGAAGGCCCTCTCGGAGGACGAGATTGACGACCTCGACGATGACAGGAGGAACGAGCAGCTTGCCATCTACTGGTGCGCCAAGGAGGCCATCTTCAAGAGGATGTCCCAGAACAGGGTGGATTTCTCCGAGCAGATAGAAGTCGAGAAGTTCAACCCTAAAGGTGAGGGCGAACTTGAGGCCACCTTCATCCACAAAGACGGCTACGAGGAGGAATTCGAACTCGAATACATCACCTTCGACCGTCACGTGCTTGTCTGGGTGGTGGGATAAACGGCACGGTGCGGTCCTCCGTGCCGTTGAGCCCGTAAATCACCAGCCGATTTTTACGCCTAAGAAGAAACAGCGGGGAGAGGACGGGCCGTAGATATATCCTGAGTCACGGTCAGGTCCCTGGTCAAAGTCCTTCTGCCAGGCATTAAGGAAATTCTGCACGCCCGCGTTCAACTGGAGGCCGATGTGGCCATACAGTTTGAAATCGTATGATATCTTGCAGTTAAGGTCAAAGAAGTCCCTTGTCCTTTCAGTCCTGTTTTGCACGATATAGCCTGAATGATGTTCCACAAGCATTGAGCCGGTGTAGGTGCCGCTCAACGAAAGGGAGAGAGTCTTGTAAGGATTGCAGGTCGTGACAAAATATCCGTACCATTCAGGTGTGCGGAACATCTGCCTTGTGGCCTCGACATCCTCAGCCCACGCGTGGGCCTCCTTGTACAAAGACCTGTTCCAGGTGATGCCCGCCTGCAGCTGCCAAAGGGAGGAACAGGCAATTTTACCCTCAAGGTTGACACCTCCTACCCGTGCCCCTGACTCATTGCGCCTTTCCTTGACAAGCACTCCGTCCTCAACCCCTGTCTCTGTGAGGGCGAAGACATCTGAAAGGTCCGTAAAGAATCCTTCGACAAGCAGATTCCCCTGCCATTTGCCCCAAGTGTGGTACAAGTCGGCGGAAAGGCTGAAACTCTGCGATTTCTCAACCCTGAGGTCATCGGCAAGCCTGATCATCGACACGATGCCTCCGACATTGTCAATATGCAGGTCCTCATCGAAAGCCTGGGGAGCGCGGAAGCCGTAGGAATAACTCGCCCTCAGGTTGATGTTCTCCACAGGATTGTAACGCAGATTCACCCTCGGACTGAAAATCAGGCCTTTGATGAGATTGTGCCTGTCAAGGCGTCCGCCTATCAGGAAACTCCATCTGTCGTTCTTCCATTCGTTCTGCGCATAAACGCTTCCTGTCCTGACCACCTGGTCAGTCACCCTGCCGTAACCCCACATATTGTCGAGGAGGCGGTCTTCCGTATATTCCGCACCGACGGTCAGGTCGGCAGGCATAAACAGACATTTCCTGAATCTGTAGACATACTGGCTTCCTGCCATCCAGGTAAGGTCATTCGTGTGCCCGTAGGCATCAGGGTCCTGTCCCGCCCCGTAGTAACTGTCTCTCGAAATGTGCTGCAATGATGCGAACACGCTCAGGCGATGCCTCTCGTCAGGCGAGAACCAGTCAAACCTGAGACTCCCGGAGTTGATTCCGTGCTCCACCTGTTCCGCAATCATAGCCTCGTGCGGCGGCAGATCGATGTTGTCCCCTCCGCGCCTGAATTCGTGGAGATAATGGTATTCGGCCGTCAGTTTGCTGTAGATGCCCGTTTTGATGTACGAGCGCATTCCGAGCGTCTGCGCTTTCAGCCGTGTGAGTTCGGTGAAACCGTCTCCATCACTGTCGTAGCCGTCCTTGTGCCTTATCTGCCCGAAAATCGCCATACCCATTTTGTTGTCGTCCGTCACAAGCGAGGCATTGAGGGCCGTGTTGTTGTCAAGCGCGGAGGTGCCCGCTATGCTGCTGACGGTATGGGATGCCACCGCGGAATTTCTCGTCGGCTCCTTTGTGATGATATTGATTGTGCCTGCAATTGCCGAAGATCCGAAAAGAGCCGATCCGCCGCCACGCATCACCTCAACCCTGTCCACCATATTCGCAGGAATCTGCTCGATGCCATAGACACCTGCAAGCGCGCTGAAAATAGGGCGGGAGTCAATAAGAATTTGAGTATAAGGCCCGTCAAGCCCATTTATCCTGACCTGCTGGTAACTGCAGTTCTGGCAATTGTTCTCAATGCGGACTCCGGGCTGG
>JBJEJS010000450.1:0-6129 GCA_051878235.1 Candidatus Cryptobacteroides sp. | reverse complement strand
TGGACATAACAAAACCCCGAAAGTTTTTTGTCTAACTTTCGGGGTTCATGTCATTAGACCCCTCTGCTCTTTAAGCCTCCTCCGGCTTCCATTTTCTTTGTCTGGATTTCAACTCTGGATATTCCACTTTTTCTACAGGAATGTCACCTGCTTTCCATTCAGGGAATTTCTTCAATTGTTTGCTCAGGAATTTGCGGCTGCGTTCTGCTTCGGCTGAACCGCTGCCGGGAGCGATGTTCTGCTTTTCATTCGGATCTTTCAGAGTGTCGTAAAATTCTCCGGTGCTGTAGAGTTTGTACCGGTGGTCCCTTATGAACCTTCTGGCATCCTTTGACGGATGGTCCGCCCCATTGAAGAAGGAGTCATAGTGGCAGAAGACCCATTTGCGGGTCTTTCCTTTTTCCCCGGTGAGGGCAGGCAGGAAACTCTGTCCGTCAATGTCTTTCAGAATATCTCCCTTGTAGTCCATTGCCTGCGCAAAAGTAGGCAGGAAGTCGGTGAAGTCGATGAGATTGTCGCATTTGTAAGGAGCGGCCTGCCGTCCTCCGAAAGTGGCTATCATTGGTGTATGAGTTCCGGTGTTTTTCGTGGTGCCTTTCCCTCCGCGCACGACACTTCCGTCCTTCATCTTGGTGTAAATGCTCTTACCCGTTCCGTTGTCCCCTGTGAAGATAATGAGGGTGTTGTCGTACAGACCTTCGCGTTTCAGGAAATCAACCAGTTCCCCGACCATCTTGTCGCAGTATTCCACCATTGCCGGGAAATTCGCCTCATCATTTTTGTAGAGGTCGTGCGGAGAGGGGTCCCTGGAGTCTGGCGTCTCCACGAAAGGACTGTGCACCAGCACCATAGGGTAATAAACGAAGAATGGATCCTGCTTGTTGTCACTGATCCACGACTTGATGTATGACACGAACAAATCCGGTCCGTAGGCATTCTCATCTCTTTGGAGGACTTTCCCGTCCGACTCTATCAGGGGGTCAAAATATCGTTCCGCCCTGTTTCCCCTTGCAAAATTCAGCTGCCAGAGACAGTAATTGTCAAATCCGAAATGGTCAGGCAGGGCACTGTTGGCCCCAAGCTGCCATTTTCCTGATATGCAGGTCTTGTAGCCTGCCTCGCGTGCCATATTACCGAATGTGGCCTGGTCCTGGTTCAGGAATCCGAATTCACTGTAATTGCGGTTGTTGTATTTTCCTGTCATAAGTTCCACCCTTGAAGGGGTGGAGAGAGGTTGTGAATATGCGGAGGTGAATGTTATTCCTTCTTCTGCCAGTGCATCCAGATGGGGAGTGTTGTAGGTGCTTCCATAGCAGCCGAGACACTCAATGCCCATATCATCTGCGAGAATGAACAGGATGTTCGGTCTTTGTTGCGGTGCTGCCGCATTTCCTGACATAGGGGCAAAGGCAGCGGATGCTGCTGCAAAAATGAATCTTTTATTCATAATAACAATGTCAAATATTACGTAAATATAATAGAAAATACATTCCCTGACAACAGTGTCGTTCCACAATGTAGTCAAGCGTCTTTTTAGATTCGATGAATCAGGTGATATTCAGTGCCTTGAAGATGTGGATTCTTCCCTGAAATGTAGCCTGTTCAGGTACAGACTTGACGATTGGATAAAAATTTGGTGGATGATGCTGTGGAGGGTTACGGGAAGACAAGGGTGAATTTGCAGCAGAAAAATCTGTAAGATATGGATTAAAAAAACGAGTTGCAGATAGTATCCTTACCGATAAGCAGGAAGCATCGGGAGCGGTTTTGATAGAAGGTCCGAAGTATTGTGGTAATACTACTCTTGCGTCTATGCAGGCTGCAAGCATTCTTTCAATGGCCGGCCATGACACATTGCAACAGAACCTCGCCCTGGCCCAAGCCTTCGATTATTTCGATTCAGTTGTGGGCAATGACATAAAAAGGGTGGCTGACATTAATTCCATCGCGACGGCTGCGCTTGGTGTCGGACCTGATGACCTTATAAATGATATGAAGACTTTCGGTTTCATTTTCGAGACTCTTGCGGGAATAGGCGATTATGCCTACAAACGTCCTGAAGACGGTGTGCTGTTGTGCCCATAGGGTGTCTTAAGGATTGAACCGCAATTCTATAGAATTTCCCGATGCAGGAATTTCGATTATTATACTTATATTTGTGCATAAATTTTTGCAAAGATTCTGCACTGAATATGGAAGTAAATAGCAAAAGATGCTCTGATAAAGAGATAATTAGACGTGAGATAACGCGCGGAAAATATGGCGCGGTATTCACCTCCTCTTCTTTCCCTGGTCTTACTGCCAACTATGCTACCAAACTGCTCTCTGCATTTGAGAAGGAAGGATTGCTGGTACGAATTTCAAAAGGTGTGTACCTCAAGGCGAGGAAAACGCGCTTTGGCGTGTCGTACCCGCCCATTGAGGAGATTGTAAACCAGATTGCCAAACGCGATAAGGCAAAAATATGTCCGACCGGAGAAACTGCTGCAAATGTTCTTGGCCTGTCAGAGCAAGTTACAATGAAAACTTGCTTCTTGACGTCTGGCACGGCCAGGGAACTCAATGTCAATGGCAGACCCGTTGTGTTGAAACGGGCTGCGCCAAAGAATTTTGCATACAACAATGAGGTGGTTGGCGTTCTGGTCCAGGCTCTCAGAAGTATCGGAGCCGAAAATATAACCGACGAGATGAAGGCAAAGATTCCGGCAATCCTGGCAGATGTAAAGACGGATAGGCGCTTTGAGACCGATTTGAAGCTGGCTCCGGCTTGGATTGAGAAACTTATTTTTGAACAAATCAGACGATAGATTATGGCGAAATGGATTGATTACAGCGTGGATGAGCGGGCTGCGCTTATTGCAAAAGTGGCGAAGGCCAAGAACATTGATGACGCTGCAGCGGAGAAGGATTGGTGGGTTATTGCCGTTCTCTATGCGGTGTTCCATACGAGCATAGCAGAGTATTCACTTTTCAAAGGAGGTACTAGTTTGAGCAAAGGCTGGGATATTATCAGTAGGTTCAGTGAAGATATTGACATTGCTCTTGAACGCTCGTTTTATAGGGATGTGAAGGGGTATGCTTGCGCCGAATGTGCATCAATGACACAGATCCGCAATTTGAGGGAGAATAACCAGGACTTCATCTTCGGAGAGTACAAAAACGAGCTGTGCGAAAAACTGAAAGCCCTCGGGCTGCCTGTGATAAAGGTGCTTGACGAGAATGAGGTAGCGGTAGAAGAAGGTAAAGAGAGGAAGACCTCGCACGACAAAGACCCTGCTGTGCTTTATGTGTTCTATCCTTCCCGCTACACATCAGCCAAGTCTTATGCGAAGCCTGTTGTAAAGATTGAGATAAGTTGCCTTTCTCTATCCGAACCGTACGAGATGAAGCAGATTTCATCACTTGTACAGCAAATCTGCTCTGCTGAGTTTGGCGAAGCCATCGATAATGATTTTACCCAGACAATCAGGACCGTATCTCCGGCAAGAACATTTCTGGAGAAGGCATTCCTGCTTTGTGAGGAGTTCCAAAAGGACAAGCCGAGAACAAGCAGGATGTCAAGGCATTTGTATGATTTGGACAAACTTTCCCATACAGAGTATATGCGCAAAGCCCTTGATGATGGGAACCTGTATCTGGAGATTGTGAAGCATAGGGAGAAGTTCTATCATCCAAGCTATGTCGATTACAGCAAGGAATTGCCTCAGGTGATTGATTTCCTGCCACCAGCATCAGTAGTGGATGCCTTTAAGGATGATTACAACAAAATGATGGACAGTTTCATCTACGAGAAAGAGCCTTTGGATTTCAATGAATTGCTGAGTAGTATTGCTGCCATTCAGGAACAGTTCAGAAAATGTAAGATATCGGTATGACGCGCTTTTTGGTTTATATAGAATAAGTTTTGTAATTGCAAGTTTGGGTGTTATGGCAGTATAATTGAGGCGTTACCCACTCTTAGAGGAAAGGACGCAGAGCGTTTTGCGAAAGAAATCATTGAAGAATATAGAAACCAACGGGATATAAAAAACAGGGCTCGCGATGAATCCAAGTCATACGAGTCCCGAGACTCCTTATTGTTTAACGCGAAACATCAATTTCCCACGCAAAAAAAGTGTAAAGATATTTCACGAGACGTAAAACATCTTTACACTTTCGGATGGCTTTGCGCAATCTTCTACAGATGGCAGGCAAGAAGTTTCATCGAGCCTGACGGTGTGAAGGTCGCGCTGAGGGAGTCGGCAGGGAGGAGGACTGTCTCGCCTTTGGAGATTTCCACCCTGTTTCCGTGGCCGTCGGTGACTGTTCCGCGTCCCTCGATGCAGATTGCTATCAGGAAGGAGTCCATCAGGTCCATCTCTTTTGTTAAAGTGGAGTTCAGGTCATAGATGGATGTGGTGAAGTAGTCGCAGGTCACGATGATGTTGTCAACATTCTTCACTTCGTCGTAAAGCGTCCTGTAGTCGTCAAGGACCGTGTAGTCGATTGCGTCCTTTGCCAGTTCAGTATGGAGTTGGCGGGGTTTGCCGTCGAGACCGAGCCTCCCGAAGTCATAGATTCTGTAAGTTATGTCGGATGTCTGCTGGATTTCGGCGATGAAGCAGCCCGTGCCGATGCTGTGGACCCTTCCCGCAGGGATGAAGAACACATCCCCCGCCTTGACCTTGTAGTCCTTCAGGGCTTCGGTGATGGTGTTGTCATTGACTTTTGCCTCGTATTCCTGTGGAGTAAGATGACGGCTCATTCCTGCCATAAGATGGGCCCCCTTGTCCGCCTGCACGACATACCACATTTCGGTCTTTCCTTTGGACCCGTCGTGTCTGGCTGCCGCCAGGCTGTCGTCCGGATGCACCTGGACGGAAAGGTCGTCGTGAGCGTCGATGAATTTTATCAGAAGCGGAAATTCCTCACCAGTCTGCGCATACACCTTTTCTCCGAGAAGCGCGCCCTTGTACTCACAGGCGAGTTCCGTAATGGTCTTTCCTGCGAGAGGACCGTTAGCCACCACCGATTCGTTTCCTTTGACTCCGGAGAGTTCCCAACTTTCGCCTATGTTGTGCTGCTCCGTCTTCACACCTTTGAACGGGGCGATTTTTTCTCCGCCCCAAACCACACTTTTGAAGATGTTCTTAAATTTTAAGGGATACATATACCGTTTATGTTATATTTAATATATTATATATCTTTAAGTTATATATTTATATATACTTAATGTCTCCTTATTTCCTCTTCGGATGCGGCCATCGTGAAACTGATGTCCGCCCCGTCGATGAGTTCGCCGTAACTGATGAAGTTTGATTCATATCTCTTTCCGTTCAACTTCATCTCCCCGACATAGCAGTCGAGGCCTTTTCTTCCTTTGTGCGCGTTCTTTGCGCTTATTTTCACCGTCTTGCCGTTCTCCAACAGGATGCGTGCCTCAGGGAAATACGGTGTCCCGAGGGCATACTCGTCGGAAGCGGGGCAGACCGGATAGAATCCGAGGGCGGAGAAAACATACCAGGCCGATGTCTGGCCGTTGTCCTCGTCTCCGCAGTACCCGTCAGGAGCCGCGTTGTAGAGCCTGTCCATCACCTCACGGATGTGCTTCTGACCCTTCCAAGGCTGGTCGGTCCAGTCGTAAAGGTAGATCATGTGCTGGGCAGGCTGGTTCCCGTGCGCGTAATTGCCCATATTCGCAACCTGCATCTCGGTGATTTCGTGGATGCGGACACCGTAGTAGCTGTCGTCGTAAATCGGAGGGACGATGAAGACTGAATCGAGCATTCTGACGAAGTTGTCATTGCCTCCCATCGCTTCCTTCAGGCCGTCCACATCGTGGAATACGGACCAGGTGTAGTGCCAGGCGTTGCCCTCGGTGAATGCGTCCCCCCATTTGTAAGGGCTGAACGGCTCCTGGAAGGTCCCGTCGAGGTTGCGCCCCCTCATAAGGTTGTGTGAAGGGTCGAAGACATTCTGCCAGTTGCGGGAGCGTGCCTCCCATTTGTCCAGTTCCTCCTGCGGGCGGTTAAGTTTCTTGGCGATTTGGAGGATGCACCAGTCGTCATAGGCATATTCAAGGGTGCGGGCGACATTTTCGTTTATTCCGACATTGTACGGGATATATCCGAGGGTGTTGTAATATTCGTG
>JBJEJS010000449.1:0-6148 GCA_051878235.1 Candidatus Cryptobacteroides sp. | reverse complement strand
CCCATATCCTCGGAGACCCTACATTCAGGTTCTCCTCCTCATTCGGCTTCCGCAGCCCGGACCTGTCCGTTGAAGACGATGACTACTGGCTCGCTCTTGCATCGGATGAATGGCCGTCTGAGATCCGTGCGCTTGCCCTGCACAAACTCTACAATTCGGATTACAAGGGCTTGTCCGATATGCTCCTTGACACTTACAGAACATCGGACAATTATATGCTGCGTCTGCAATGTATGCATCTTCTTGCACATTATGACGACGGCAATTATATGAAACTTCTTACCCTGTCCTCGGATGACCCATACGAGTTCATCCGCAGGAAGACCGCGCATTACCTCGGGCAGGTCGGAACGGATGAGGCCTTGGATGTCCTTGTGAAGATGTACCTCAATGACATCAATGCCAAAAGGGTGATTTTCAATGTCGTGTTCGCCGCAGCCCATTTCCCGGAAGGCAGGTTCGTCTCCAGGCTGAAGGACTATGTGGATTCGGTCGGCTTCGTGCACAACCCGGAGAAATTCCTTGAGGATGCCTCAAAGGCGGCCGCTTCCCCGACGGGCCTGATGAAGTCCTCCGACGAGGCGATCTACGACAGTTCCCTGAGTGCGGGCCGCCGCCTGATGTTCATCTCGGGAATGAGGAACAACCCTTACGCCTGCTGTGCGGACGGGCTTCTCTCCCTGGTGGCCGACCCGACCCTTGAGACATCGTTCAGGGTGTCTGTCACGGAGGTCCTCGGATGGTATGTCAGGGCGTGGAACAGGAGGCACATCGTCGAAAGGCTCGGGGAAATCCTCACAGGCGGGACGGAACTCCCTGCCGTATTGAGGGATGAGATAGAGAAGACCGTAGGAAGATTGAATGATTATTTGAGGTAATATGGGATATATGAAATATATGGGATATATGAGATATGTTTTGTCTGTCGCCGCTTTCCTTGCAGCCGTCTTCCAGACGGTTCAGGCTTCCGCTTCGGCGGCTCCTGAAACGAAGGTGTCTGTGAAGGGATGTTCCCGAAAGGCGGAGACATCCTTCGCGATAATAACGGACAGCAGGACATACGAGAACTGTTCCGCAGAGATTCAGGAATATAAGGAAGTCCTTGAGAGCGAAGGTCTTGGCACGTATGTGGCCTATGCGGACTGGACCTCTCCGGACCAGGTCAGGGAGACCATACTGAAATTGAGCCGCAGGAAACCGGTCCTCGAGGGGGTCGTTCTGTTGGGGGACATCCCGATTGTGATGGTGCGTGAGGCCCAGTATATGACCACAGCCTTCAAGATGAACGAGGTCACCTGGCCGGAATTCGAGTCCAGTGTCGCTTCTGACCGCTTCTATGACGATTTCGACCTGAAGTTCGAATTCATAAAGAGGGACAGCCTCAGGAACGATGTCTTCTATTACCGCTTGAGCGAGCAGGGCAGCCAGACTCTCCGTCCGGACATCTATTCCGCAAGAATGAAGGTGCCTGGAGTGATGGAGGGGGACAAATACGAAATAATGAGGGCCTACCTGAAAAAGGTCTGCGACGCGCACAGGAATGCGGGAGTCCTTGACAGGATGCGTTATTTCGCGGGTCACGGCTACAATTCCGACTGCCTGACCTTATGGAGGCAGAAGCCTGTGGCCTTCAGGGAGAACTTCCCGTTCTGCTTTTCGTCTTCCGAGGCCAATTCATTCCTGAATTTCAGGCAGGATGACGCGATGAAATACAACCTTTTCACCGAACTCCAGCGTCCGGGGACCGACTTCTTTATGTTCAGCGAGCACGGGGCGTATGACACCCAGTACATAAACGGCAATTCCCGTGCGGAAGGCCTTGACGAATGTGTCGGACGGCTGAAGGGAAAGGTCGCCTCTATGTTCAGGAAATACAAGGGGACACCTGACCAGGAGCCGTTCATCCACGAAGTCCTTGACTCCCTTTTCCATCTCGACAGGGCGATGCTCTCTGATTCCTCCCTTGCGGACTTTGCCTTTAGGGATTCGGTCCGCGCCGCCGGCATTGACATCTCCCTGAATGACATAATGTCTGTCAGAAGCAATCCGCGCGTGATTGTCTTCAACGCCTGCTACAATGGCTCTTTCCATCGCGAGGACGGGTATGTCGCCGGATGTCACGTCTTCGGTTCGGGGGACTGTGTCGTCGCACAGGGCAACACCGTGAATGTGCTCCAGGACAAATGGGAGGACAAACTCATAGGCTATCTTTCGATAGGGGAGCGCATCGGGATGTGGCAGAGGGAGCAGCCTTATCTGGAGTCGCATCTCATAGGAGACCCCACTTTCAGGTTCCTGCCCCATAATGAGGCCGAAAGGGATGCCCTTGAGAGTCTCCACCGCAATCTGACGGTGGGAAAACCCGCTGAGGGTTACTGGAAGTCCCTTCTTCGGTCGGATATTCCTGTGCTCAGGAGCACGGCCGTGACCCGTCTCGCGTCCGGCAAGGCAAATTCCGCCGTAATATATGACATATTCTGCAACGATCCCGCTGTCACAGTGAGGCTTCACGCCCTCCACGCCCTTGCCCTCCTCAAGGACACCAATTTCAGGAAGGCGGTGGAAAAAGGCCTGGAGGACAGTTCCGAGGGAATAGTGAGGACATCCTGCCGTCTGGCTTCCTCTATGGGTGACACCACCCTCATCCCTGCCTTGAGGACGGCTGCAGGAAGGATGGATATGGTGAGGGTGTCCGATTTCGTCGCTCCGGATGCCATAGCAATCCTGAGCGGTGAGAAGGGCCGTGGACAGGTGGCGGCCGCTGCCGACACATCCCTTGCGGAGAAGAAGAGGATGAATGCCGTGCGCTCTTTCAGGAACGACAGGGTAAGTGCCGCCGTGCCAGTCCTTCTGTCGATAGCCGGGTCTGACGGTGAGCCTGAATCATTGAGGAAGGCTGCCTGCGAGGCTCTCGGATGGTATTCCTGCCATCTTGTCGCAGGGGAAATCGTCGGGGAACTGTCCTCTATGCTCCGCAAGTCCGGGGAGGGGATGCCCGTGCAGGTCAGAAAGGAAATGATAAAGACGGTGAAACGTCTTTCCGAATAAAACTCATTCAGGATGAGAGGTTTGAGAATCTTGATATGTGTCCTGACGCTTGTCGTCGTCAGCCGTCCGGCTTCCGCACAGGATTTCCCGCAAAAGGCGCAGGACGGCACTCCCTACAGCGACCCGATTCCTGTGCGCCGCTGGAGCGCGTCGTCAACAAAGGTGACCCTGCCCGCGTCCGTTGACAATTCCCTCCAGAAATATTTCCCTCCGGTCATTGGGCAGCTTGGAGGCTCCTGCGCCCAGGCTTCCTACATAGGTTATATGTTCACCTACGAGGTCAACCGCCTCCTCGACAGGGATGCTTCTCTCCCGGAGAACAGGTTCAGTTACCTTTACACCTGGAATTTCATAAACGGGGGCAAGGATGAGGGAAGTATCGGAACTGACGGGTTGGCCCTGGCACTCCAGAACGGTGTGATCACGGAAAGCGACTTCCCGAGGCAGTCTTCCGGGAGCCAGTTCTACTGGGCGAGCGGCTATCAGAAATATTTCAACGGGATGCACTATCGGACTGAGAGTTTTGAACAGATAGATGTCAAGAACGCGGCCGGAATAGAGACCGTCAAGAGGTATCTCTATGACAAGAACACCCCAGGAGGCCCCGGAGGCATAGTGACCTTCTCTTCCCGCGCCGGGGAATGGGAATTCGACAATTCCTATTCCGGACCGTCGGAGACAGGCTACAAATGTCTTCTGACGCGGCTCTCGCCGACAGGCGCGCACGCGATGACCATAGCCGGTTATGATGACCTTGTCGAGTTCAACGCCCCTGACGGGACGGTCTCAAACGGCGCATTCATAGTCGTGAACACCTACAGCACGGCGTACCACGACAACGGACGCTTCTATCTGCCCTACTGGTTTTTCCTTCAGGAAAGGGACGGGAGCGACCTGAGCAATTATGTCATAGGATTGACTGTCAAGTATTTCGACCCTTTGATTGTCTTTAGGGTCTCTCTGGACTACACCTCCCGCGACGACATCGCCTTCAACATCGGCGTTTCCGGGAACACCTCCGACACAGTCCCTGTGCACGACTATGGCGTCTCCATAGCCGAGAACCAGGGCGGGGACTATCCGATGCGCGGACGCTACAGTTCCTCCGACATCGAGTTCGGCTTTGATTTCTCCTCGCACGTGGACAAGATGGCTGGAATGGACGAGGCGAATTTCTTCCTTACCGTCAAAAGGGACCGCCGTGGAGAGATCATCGGAACGGGCAGGCTCCTGTCCTTCTCGGTCTATGACTACCGTCAGGACAAGGACAATCCCAAAGTGTATGTCTGCGACGGCATTGACGGAAGTGACCTGGAGTTCGGGAAGAACATCTACAATGTCACCACAGTCCCTCCTCCACAGGCTTCCTGCTCGGAGGTCGAATGGCTGAACCCGCAGACAAAGGAACCGGTTTCCGCGCCCCTTGTAATCAGGACGGCAAGAGGAAGGTATGCCAAGATCAGACTCTCCGACTACGACAGGGAAAGCGGTACCGTCCGTCTGAAATATGTATATAACCCTAACGGGTCAAGGAATTTCTGATATATTTGATATAAGATATATGTATATGTCCAATATATATAAGATCATATTTCTCTGTGCCGCCGTGTCCGCCACGGCGTTGTCCCTCTGCTCCTGCAGGAGCGGGGACCGTTCTGCCCCTATTGTCAGCGATGAGCTCACAATCAGCGGCCTGTCCTCCACGAAATGGACATATTTCTCATTTGACACGGGCCAGGTCGTCGGACAGAGCACCTTCCTTTCAGCGGAGGAGGACAAGGAATGGGAACAGAGGCTTGACTGGGACTTCGCCATCTGCGGTGATTACATAAAGACCAACGGAGGCGATTCCGGACAGGGCCTTGGCGGCATCCAGCGTGATTACACCTCCAATTTCCTGACCCTCTCCGAAGCCCCCGAAGACGGTTATCTTGTTGACCGCACCCGTATTGTCAGAAAATGAAAAAAGGGGTTGACTTTTTTGTCAGCCCCTTACTGTTCTTGTGATGGCTTGTCCTCAGACCAGCCCCTGGGAAAGCATGGCGTCGGCGACCTTGATGAAGGCGGCGATGTTGGCTCCTTTCACATAGTTCACATAGCCGTCGGGCTCGGTGCCGTATTTCACACAGGCTTCGTGGATGTCGGTCATTATCCTTTTGAGGGTCTTGTCAACCTCTTCCTCAGTCCATTTCAGGCGGATTGAGTTCTGGGTCATTTCAAGACCTGAGGTGGCGACACCGCCGGCGTTTGAGGCCTTGCCCGGAGAATAGAGGATTCTCGCGTTCTGGAAGACTTCGATCGCCTCAGGGGTGGACGGCATATTCGCTCCCTCGGCCACGCAGATGCAGCCGTTGTCCACGAGGGTGCGGGCCTCTTCGCCGTTCAGTTCGTTCTGGGTCGCGCAAGGCATTGCGATGTCGCATTTTATGCCCCAAGGCCTCTGCCTTTCGAAGTACTGTGCTGTAGGATATTTCTGCACATATTCCCTGATTCTGCCCCTGAGCACATTCTTCAGGTGCATTATGTATTCGAGTTTTTCTTCGTCGATTCCGTCAGGATCGTGGATGAATCCGTTTGAGTCGGACATCGTCACCACCTTCGCGCCGAGCCTGATTGCCTTCTGTGCGGCATACTGTGCGACATTTCCCGACCCTGAGATGGCAACTGTCCTGCCCTCGAAGGACTCGCCTTTGGTGGCAAGCATAGCGCTTGCGAAATAGCAGGTGCCGTAGCCTGTCGCCTCAGGACGCAGAGGGCTTCCGCCCCAGTTGATTCCCTTGCCCGTGAGCACTCCGGAGAACTCGTTGCGTAGACGTTTGTACTGGCCGAACAGGAAGCCGATCTCCCGTCCGCCGACTCCTATGTCTCCTGCGGGCACATCTGTGTCCTGACCCACGTGGCGGTAAAGTTCCGTCATGAAACTCTGGCAGAAACGCATCATCTCATTGTCGGACTTCCCTTTAGGATTGAAGTCCGAGCCTCCTTTCGCCGCACCCATCGGAAGGGTGGTGAGGCTGTTCTTGAAGGTCTGCTCGAAAGCGAGGAACTTCATTATGCTCAGGTTGACGCTCGGATGGAAACGCAGTCCTCCCTTGTAAGG
>JBJEJS010000448.1:0-6175 GCA_051878235.1 Candidatus Cryptobacteroides sp. | reverse complement strand
TATTACTGTTTCCTGCCTTCGGCCTTGGCCTTGCGCTTGTCGCGGGCCTTCTGCTGCTTCGCGCCGCCGTTCTTCTGATAGACAGCCCACTGCTCGGGGTTGAATATCCTCTTGTAGGAAGCGTCGATCCTCTCCATCCATTTGTCCTGGACGGACACATAGACATCAGGATTCGAGACACGCGCCCTGCTCATCGCATCCAGTTCATCCTTCATTGCGGGATAGTCGTGCTTGAGGGTTGAGTCAACATAGAAGACCTGGGCGTCATCCAGATTCAGAAGTTGCTGGAGACGGTCTGCCTCCTTTTCCGCAAGTTCCATCACATCAATCTCTTTCTGCTGCTGGTCCTGGGCGTTGAGAGCCTGTCCCGCGAGAAGGAAAAATCCCGCTGCGGACAAAAAGGTAATCAAAACAGTACGGCTCATAGTCTTTTATATAATTTTTTCCTATTTTTGTGTTTTGTGCCATAGGGCGACCCTCGGCATAAGAGTGCAAAATTATAAATAAGTATATGAAAAAACAAGCGTTAATCCACTTGTCGTGTCTGCTGGCGGCTGCCACAGTCCTCAATCCTGAAATTTTTGCCTGCACCAATGTCCTTGTGACAAAAGGCGCAAGCGCGGACGGCTCAAACATCATCTCATACGCCGCAGACTCACACCAACTTTTCGGAGAACTCTACTATCACAAGGCTGCAAAATGGCCTTCAGGAGCGACCCTCCGCGTGAATGAATGGGACACGGGAAGATTCCTCGGCACAATCCCGCAGGTGCCTTCCACATTCCAGACCGTCGGGAATATGAACGAGCGCCAGCTCATAATCGCCGAGACGACCTACGGCGGAAGGGAGGAACTTGCCGACTCCACAGGCATAATGGACTACGGCTCTCTGATTTACATTGCCCTCCAGAGATGTTCCACAGCAAGGGAGGCAATAAGCACGATTGTGGACCTTGCAAACACCTACGGATATTTCTCCGAGGGTGAGTCCTTCTCTATCGCCGACAAGGACGAGGTCTGGGTGATGGACCTCATCGGCAAGGGAGTGAAGATTGAGAATGGTGTCAACACACGCAGGGGAATCGTCTGGGTGGCCCGCAGAGTTCCTGACGGATATATCTGCGCACACGCCAACCAGGCACGCATCAGCACCTTCCCTCAGAATGACCCTGAGAATTGTCTTTATGCCCCGGATGTGATTTCCTTCGCAAGGGAGATGGGCTACTATGAGGGCAGCGACAAGGACTTCAGTTTCTGCGACGCATACGCCCCTCTGGACTTCGGAGGTATGAGGGCCTGTGAGGCAAGGGCCTGGAGCGCGTTCAACATCCTGTGCGACGGGAAGTTCACTTTCGAGGACGGGAACGGGGAGACCGTCACGAGGGATGCATACGACTATGTGGAATATGCCCTCGGACACGATGCCTCCAAGAGGTTCCCTCTCTTTGTGAAGCCTTCAAGGAAACTGACCGTCAAGGATGTGGCGGGAGTGATGAGGGACCACTATGAAGGGACTCCGATGGATATGACCACAGACATCGGGGCAGGAGGGAACGCCCTCCCGTACCGATGGAGACCTATGGGATTTGACTGCGGGGGGAAACATTATGTCAACGAGAGGGCGATTGCCACCCAGCAGACAGGATTCTGGTTCGTGGCCCAGGCAAGGGGGAACTATCCTGATGTGGTAGGAGGGCTTCTGTGGTTCGGGACCGATGACGCCGCGACATCCTACCTCACACCTGTCTATGCCTGCACAAAGGAGATTCCTGAATCTTTCAGGGTCGGGAACGGGAATATGATCACCTACTCACCGACATCAGCGTTCTGGATGTGCAACCGCGTGGCGAATGCCTGCTACAAGATGTACAACATAATGGCTCCGACGGTCAGGGCAGAGGCGGACAGGTGGGAGACTGAGCAGGCGGACTCCATCAAAGCCGTTGATGCGGAGGCTATGAGGCTTTACGAGAAGGCCCTGAGCACCCCGGTGAAGAAAATCCGCAGGAATGACCTGGCGGCGAAGACCATTGACCCGTACACAGAGGTCAAGGCTTACCTGACCGAATACTCCGTGAGGGCCGCACAGACGATTTTCGACAGGTGGACGGCATTGGAGACCCTTCTGCTTGTGAAATACATCGACGGGAACGTCAAGGCGCAGAATCCTGACGGGTCCTTCGTCACAAATCCTTACACGGACAACATTCCGGGGGGAATCACCCAGCCGGGATACACACAGAAATGGAAGGAATGTGTGGCTGCCGACCACGGTGACATCCTCATCTCCAAATAACGATTGTGAAACGCTGCCGGACAGATGTCCAAAAGACTTCCGGCCGAAAATAAGACATTGACGATATGGGCAAAAGAAAATCCACAATCCTGACGAACTGGCCTAAATATCTCCTCCAATGGGGGACTCTCATCGCCCTCATTCTGTTCCTCACCGGACTGATTCCGGGGAAAGAGACTGCCGACCCCGAGGCATACTGTCCGATGGGCGGTCTGGAGGCGCTGACGACCTGGCTGGTCAAGGGGTCTCTCCCCTGCTCGATGAGTATGCTCCAGATTGCGATGGGCATAGCCCTTGCTGCCGCAGCCATCCTGTTCGGAAAACTTTTCTGCGGATACCTCTGCCCTGTGGGGACGGTCCAGGACCTTCTCACCAAAGCGCGCAAGACGATTCACCTCAAATCAGTCGAAATCGCCAACGGCTCGGTCATCGACAAGATTCTGAGAATCTTCAAATACGCCATCCTCTTCTGGATTTTCTATATGACGGCATCCTCCAGCGAACTGTTCTGCAAGAACATTGATCCGTACTATGCCGTCGCGACAGGCTTCAAGGGAGAGATTACTCTTTGGATGTCAATCATATCCCTCGTCCTTGTCTTCCTGATGGGAATCGTCATCGACAATTTCTGGTGCAGGTACATCTGCCCGCTCGGGGCAATCGCCTCCTCCCTGAAATTCTGGTTTTGGATTCTCCTGCTCTTCCTCGGATACTATCTGGCCTCCCTGGCAGGGCTCAGCATCCCTTGGTGGGTCCTTCTGCTTGCCTACTGCATCCTCGGCTATTTCCTTGAGATATTCAACGGAAAGCCGGACCTGCAACTGGTCTATATGATGAAGGACACGGGACGGTGCAACCATTGCGGGGCGTGCACCCGCCAATGCCCTTACCACATCGACATCAACAGCCTTCAGGAAAGGGTCAACTCTGTTGACTGCACCCTGTGCGGGGAATGTTCCGCAGCCTGCAGGACCAAGGCTCTGAAGGTCGGTGTCGTACGCTCCAAAGGATTCGGTGTGCTGAAACTCCTTCCAGCCCTCCTCACGGCCGGTCTTGTCGCCCTCGGAATATGGGCGGGAGGCAAATTTGAAATCCCGACAATCAGCGAGGAATGGGGAATCGTGCAGACAGCCGAAGACGGCACAACGACAGTGCTTGTTGAAAGGTCCTCACTCAAGACCACAGAGATCACCGGGCTGAAATCCGTCAAATGCTACGGCAGTTCGATGGCATTCAAGGCACGCCTGGAGAAGATTCCGGGAGTCCACGGTGTCAAGACATTCGTAAAGCATCACCGTGCGGTAGTCACATACGACCCTGCCGTGACAAATCCCGAGAAGATCCGCGAGCAGATTTTCGTCCCTTCCAAATTCAGGGTGAACTCCCCTGACCCGGCACAGATTGACAGCATCAAATGCATCACAATCCGCACCGAGAATATGTACGACAAGATGGACATCAACTATCTCGGTCTGCAGATGAGGGCGACGGACAAGAAAATCTACGGAATCGAGACCGAATTCTCCTGTCCTCTGACAGTCAGGGTATATCTTGACCCGTCGGAAAGCCTTGACAAGGTCTGGCTGAAGGAGATTGTGGAGAAGAAGACCCTAGAGATGCCTGTTCACGGGGGCGGGACAAAGGAAATCGAGGTGGATTACAGATTCGTCTCGATGGATGAGGGGGAAACCTTTATGGAAATCGCCGACTACCTGCACAGGATGTTCTCTCCGTTCAAGGTCCAGTTCAAGAGCAGGGTCGAGGAGGCCTCAGGCAAAAAGCAGTTTGTCTATGAGATTGCCGACCAAAATTATGAGAAGCCTATCATTCTGAGGAATATGCCTTTCTTGAGCAACCACCTCTCCAGGAATGACGGGGTGATCGGTGTCAGCCTGGAACTCAATGACGCCCTTGTGCCTGCCATACGGGTGCGCTTCACCTCGCCGATGACTTCAAAGAGGCTCTGGGAACTGATGACTATGCAGACCTGGACCATCACCTACGGTCCTGAGGATGTGCGCGAGGTGCCTGCAAAACTCTCGTTCACGACACCAGGGGTCGTCATCGACTTCAAAGAATAGGGAATGAGAAATATAATTAACGGAATATTCACAATTCTGCTTCTCCTCTGCGGCAGCGTCACCCTGCGGGCCGACGAGGGGATGTGGCTTGTCAATGCCATCAATTCCGCCCTTGAGAAGAAGATGCAGGAAAGGGGTCTGGAACTGTCGGCGGGGGAAATCTACAACGCCGATGCCCCCGGGACCGCCCTGTGCGATGCCGTCGTGTCACTCGACTTCGGGTGCACAGGGAGCATCATCTCTGACAACGGGCTTCTTATCACCAATCACCATTGCGCCTACAGCGATGTGTTCAACCTCAGCACCCCGCAGAAGAACTACCTTGAAGAAGGATTCTGGGCATTCACGGACATGGAGGAAATTCCGATACCCGGCAAAAGAGTCCTGCTGCTGAAGAAAGTCATCGATGTCACTCAGGAGGTCGAGGCGATGCTCTCAGAGGCTGAGAGGGAAGGCAGACCATTGGGGACCAGAAAGTTAGGATATCTGATGGAGAAGAAATATTCCGGGAGCGAAGGACTTGAGGCGTGGTTTTCCCCGATGTGGAAAGGCTCAAGATATTATATTTCATTATATAAGGTATATACGGACATAAGGCTCGTCGCCTCGCCTCCCGTCTGCTCGGCCGCCTTCGGCGGAGACATCGACAACTGGGAATGGCCACAGCACAAGTGCGACTTCGCGATGTACAGGATATATACAGCCCCTGACGGCTCCCCTGCCGGCTACAAGGAGGACAATGTGCCTCTCAAGCCTTTGAAAAGCCTCAGAATCTCCCTGGATGGATACAAGCCGGGGGATTTCACTATGATAATAGGCTTTCCGGGACGCACGGACAGGTATGCCAGTTCGTTCAGCGTGGACTACGACTGTAGGGTGGAACTCCCCGTCTCGAATGAGATCAGGGGCTCCCAGATGAAGATTGTCAAAGGATGGATGGACAGGGATCCGGAGATAAGGCTGAAATACTCCGACTATTTCTTCGGACTGAGCAATGTTCAGGAACTCAATGAGGGACAGGTCCAATGCTACCGCCGTTTCGGGACAGTGGATTCGAAGCGGGCACAGGAATGTGAACTGAGGGAATGGATTGGGGCAGACCCGCAGCGGGCCCTTCTCTGGCAGGACATTCCCGACGGTCTCGAGAATGCATACAAGGATTCCGAGGGCATCCGCCGTAGTGCGGTCCTGTTCCGCGAGACTCTTGTGAGAGGGATGCGCCTTTCAAGATATGCCACCAGAATATCCTCCTTGAGAAAGGACCGTGACAGCCTGAAAGCGGAGGCGAGACTGAAGGAAGTGCTCGAAAAGACCGCTGAGGAGGCCTTCAGCCAGCTTGATATGAGGGTCGAGAAAGACCTTTTCAGATATGCTTTCACCACCTATTGCTCAAGAATCGGGCAGGAATGGCTCGGAGAATACCAGAGAAGCCTGATTTCGGAAAACGGGAAGGCGGCCGGAGGAAAGCGGCTCGGAGAGATTGCGGACAGTCTGTGGGAAGCCAGTTTCCTGACAGGTCCGGAGCGTTTCAAGGCTTTTGCGGAAAGGCACCCTTCCGTGGCGGAATGCTGCTCCGACCCCCTGCTTAAGTTCCTCGGAGATGTCAGCATAGTGCAGTTCAACCAGAGACGCGACATAGCGGAGGGGGGAAGGCATATCCCTGACCTTGAGAAGATGTACACCCGCGCACTCTACCAAATGCGGCTGGAGAAGGGAATGGCGCAGTACCCCGACGCGAACTCCACAATGAGAATAACCTACGGTACTGTCGGGACGGTCGAGCCTTTTGACGGGGTAA
>JBJEJS010000447.1:0-6217 GCA_051878235.1 Candidatus Cryptobacteroides sp. | reverse complement strand
AATCCGTAGACTTTCTTTTTATCTCACCTCAGACACACTTTTTGGAACAGTATCTTTTTGAGTTCAATCCTCAATATGTTAAGCATATTTTCCGTATTCAAGTGACCTATCAGACTGGAGAATTCAGCCTTTATAAACTTGAAGATGACATAAACAACAATGCAATCGCAGAACTGGTCAGACAGAAAATAATAGATGCAGGAAAAGAAATTCAGAAAACAATCATATCTCTGCAAAACAGCGAATCAAAAAAACAGGACATAAAATACCTTGTCGTAATTGAGGGGCAGGCATCAGCAGACGGTTACCACATAAACGATTATTACAATAATGATGTGCTCAGTTATCAGAGAGCTCTGGCATTGCACCGATTCTGGAAAGAAGAGGCATCTATTGACTTCTCAAATATGGATAAATGTGAGTTGGTAATCAGTGGTAGTGGTGAAGGCGGTGTACCAAGATTTACAGCAGAAGATTACCAAAAAAGTTCTGAATATGTCTCTGGTAAAAGCATAAAGAAAAAAGATTATGAGAAATATAATCAGCGTTTTTTGATACATATTGTCCCTGTCATAGGTAACATTAGAATGAATGAGTAAGCATCTTGAGAAAGTGCACAAATGTCAGAACGCCTCCTCGCGGTCGCGAAGGTCCTTCACCCGGAGCTGGATGTTGGCGATGCCCCTGTAGTAGTTTTCCACAATCGAATAACAGATGTCGATAGGATTGCCGGCCTTGATGTGGTCGAAATGCTCCGACTTATTGAATGCTATGGCCGAGATGTGGCGGTAAGGCTGGCTCTCCTGCATCAGTTCGAGCTTCAGGTGGCTGCCCTCGTTGCCCACCTTTCTGGCATTGCCGTTGTCATAGACATTCTCGGTCAGGAAAACGGGAGCATTGTTGCCCGGTCCGAAAGGCTGGAACTGCTTGAGGATGCGGAAAAATTTCGGGGTGATCCTGTCGAAGTTCAGACGGGCGTCAACCGTGATGACCGGAGTGAGCATCTCGCTGTTGATGTTCTCTGAGATGGACTTTTCGATTCTCCTGCAAAATTCCGGGAGATTCTCCTCCTTGAGGGTCAGCCCGGCGGCATAGAGATGTCCTCCGAAGTTCTCAAGCAGGTCGGCGCAGCTTTCAATCGCCCCGTAAAGGTCGAAGCCGTGGACGCTGCGGGCGGACCCGGTCACAAAGCCGTTTGACATTGTCAGCACGACGGTCGGCCTGTAGAAAGCCTCCACAAGACGGGAGGCCACGATCCCGACCACGCCCTTGTGCCATTTGGGATTGTAAACTATTGTCGCATTGCCGCTTGACAGGCATTTGCCCGACTGGACCATAAGAAGGGCCTCGTGGGTGATTTCCCTGTCGATTTCCTTGCGTTCGTTGTTCCTGCGGTTGATTTCCTCTCCGATTCTGCCGGCCTGGGCGTCATCGACCGCAGTCAGAAGCTCCACGGCGATGCTACCTGTCTCCATCCTGCCGGCCGCATTGATCCTCGGACCGATTTTGAAGACTATGTCATCGATTGTGATGTGCTCGGGGTCAAGGTCGGAGATGCGTATCATCGCAAGAAGTCCCTTGCGGGGATTCTCGTTCAGGCGTTTCAGACCGTAATGGGCGAGGATCCTGTTCTCCCCCACCACCGACACGAGGTCCGAGGCGATGCTCACCACAAGCAGGTCAAGCAGGGGAAGAAGCCTCTCGAAAGGGATCCCGTTCCGCTGTGAATAGGCCTGCACGAGCTTGAATCCCACTCCGCAGCCGGAAAGGTCGTCGAAAGGATAATGGCAGTCCTCCCTCTTGGGGTCGAGCACTGCGACGGCCGGGGGAAGCTCATCCTCTGGAAGATGATGGTCACAGATAATCATATCGATGCCCTTGCCGGAGGCGTAGGCGACCTTGTCATTGGCCTTGATTCCGCAGTCAAGGGTTATTATCAGGGTATATCCTTCACTGGCAGCCTTGTCGATGCCCTTGAAGGAGACACCGTAGCCCTCATCGTAGCGGTCCGGGATGTAGAAGCCGACCGAGCCGGTCAGTTCCCTTAGGAATGAATAGACGAGGGAGACCGCAGTCGTGCCGTCAACATCATAGTCGCCGTACACAAGAATCTTCTCCCCGGTGGCGACCGCCCTGCCGACACGCTCCACCGCCTTGTCCATATCCTTCATCAGGAAAGGGTCGTGGAGGTCGTCGAGACTGGGACGGAAAAAGGAACGGGCCTGGGCAAAGGTGGTCACTCCGCGCTGGACGAGAAGTTCGGCGAGGACTGGATCCACTCCCAGTTCAGAGGAGAGCCTGCTGACGGTTTCAGGGTCGGCAGGATCTTTCAATATCCATTTCTTTTCTTTAGTCATACCTTAACCATATCTTGCAAATATACGGTTTTTGTCCATATTTACGAAATAATTTTACCTTGCCGATTGTTTCATTTTTTTGCTTAAATTTGCGGTCTTGTTAATATAACGACAATAAGATTTAATATAAAGACAATATGAGCATCAACGACCTCAACGAGCAGGAACAGATCAGGAGAGAGTCCCTGGCCAAACTCAGGGAACTGGGCATAGACCCCTATCCGGCAGCACTTTATCCGGTGAACACCACCACTCAGGAGATAAAGGACGGATATGATCCCGAGAAAGGCAATTTCCAGGAAGTGGTCATCGCGGGAAGGGTGATGTCCAGAAGGATAATGGGTGCGGCATCATTCGGGGAAATCCAGGATGAGAGCGGAAGGATCCAGATTTACGTGAACCGTGACGAGATTTGTCCGGGAGAGGACAAGACAATGTACAACACCGTCTGGAAGAAACTCCTCGACATCGGTGACATCATCGGAATCAAGGGATTCGCATTCATCACCAAGACAGGCCAGCTGTCAATCCACGCCAAGGAGCTGACCCTGCTCAGCAAGTCGCTCAGGGTGCTTCCGATTGTGAAGGAGAAGGACGGGGAAGTGTTCGACGCGTTCTCGGATCCTGAGCTGAAGTACAGGCAGAGGTATGTTGACCTGATTGTGAACCCTTCCGTCAGGGACACCTTCGTCAAGAGGAGCCAGATCATCGCCACGATGAGGGAATATTTCAACGAGGCAGGCTGCCTCGAGGTCGAGACCCCTATCCTCCAGTCAATCCCGGGAGGGGCTTCCGCAAGGCCGTTCATCACGCACCACAATGCATTGGACATTCCTCTGTACCTGCGCATTGCAAACGAGCTTTACCTCAAGAGGCTCATTGTCGGCGGCTATTCGGGAGTGTACGAGTTCGCGAAGGACTTCCGCAACGAGGGGATGGACAAGACCCACAATCCGGAGTTCACCTGTATGGAAATCTATGTGGCCTACAAGGACTACATCTGGATGATGGAGTTCGTGGAGAAGATGCTCGAGAAGATTGCCCTCAGGCTTCACGGAAAGACCGAGGTCCAGATCGGGGAGAACACCGTGGACTTCAAGCCGCCTTACAGGAGGCTCCCTATGCTTGAGGCCATCAAGGAATATGCGGGCGTCGATGTCGCGGGAATGGACGAGGAGCAGCTGCGCCAGGTCTGCAAGGACCTCAAGGTGGAGACCGACCCTTCATTCGGAAAGGGCAAGTTGATTGACGCGATTTTCGGGGAGTACTGCGAGGACAAGCTCATCCAGCCGACATTCATCACGGACTACCCTGTCGAGATGTCCCCTCTGACCAAACGCCACCGTGCCAATCCTGACCTCACCGAGAGATTCGAGCTCTTTGTCTGCGGGAAGGAACTTGCAAATGCATACAGCGAGCTCAACGACCCGATTGACCAGTACGAGAGATTCCAGGACCAGTTGCGCCTGAAGGACAAGGGAGACGATGAGGCTATGTTCATCGATATGGACTTTGTGCGCGCACTCGAATACGGGATGCCTCCTACTTCAGGCCTCGGGATGGGAATCGACCGTCTGACAATGTTCATGACAAATTCCCCTACCATCCAGGATGTGCTGTTCTTCCCTCAGATGAGGCCAAAGAACATCTGATCCGGGGATGATGAAAACGATTTTATTATGCCTGTTTGCCATTATTGAAATGACGGCAGGCATTTTTATGATCAGGGAATACCTCCGTCACAAAGACCGTTCCAGGCTCATCCTTGCCATCTTCTTCATTTTCAGTACCTTCGGCGCGGCGATGAAAATGCTTCTGGCGGGTCAGGGCGTGTCCGACACGGGCGAAAGGCCGCTGCTGAAACCGAGTACAATCTTCATCGGCTTCTCGATTTTCTTTTTCCTGACGCTCTACCCTATCGAGGTGATGAAGCCCAACTGGTTGAATGTCAAACGGGTACTTCTGATTCTCAGCCCGTACCTGATATTCACTGGGATGTACGCCATAGTCGCGGCATCGGGGACCCACTACCTTTACTCAACATACGACATTTTACAGAATATTGACAAGTCCGAGGTCTTTCTGAGGCTGGTCCTGTCACTTCTTTTCATCCCTTACGGCATCTGGGTGATGCTGCTGCAATACAACTGGAGGGAAAGCGGCGCCCCCATTCATTGGATGAGGGTCCTTGTGTGCGTCATAATGCTGATGACGGTGACATTCTCCTGCAGCAGGCTTTTCCAGATCCAATGGACGATGTACCTTCATCTTCTGCTCTATGTCATCCTCACGGCCGTCATCCTGCATCTTGAAATCAGGGTCCGGTTCAATGTGCCACACCAGGAGGCAGCAGTCCCCGTTTCCGTGGAAGCGGCCCAACCGTCCGGTCCAGGAGAGAGATTGAGGGACAGGCTGGAAGAGGCTCTGGAAAATCCAGAGGTCTGGCAGAACCCTGATCTCACAAGGGACAGGCTGTGCAATATGCTGGGCACCAACGCCACCTATCTCCAGAAAGCCATCAAGTCAATGGGCTACACCTCCTATTCGGATATGATCAACCGCAAAAGGATTGAGTATGTCTGCCGGGAACTCAAGTCAGGAAAGCAGGAGAACATCCAGGACATCTTCTACCGGGCCGGCTACAGGTCAAGAGTCACCGCCTGGAGGAACTTCACCGCCATCACGGGCACCTCACCGGCCTCTTGGGACTTGAAATCAGGGCTGTGATTGTGTTTTCCCGATTTTGAAACATCAGTATTGTTGATATTGCAACATCCCGTTAAGGATATTTGTTGAAATTCGTAACCGGTTTTCCGGAAACTGCAAGGTTGAGAGCAACAAACAAACCAATATCACAATGAAAAAATCATTATTTCTGACATTCGTCATTGCACTGGCTTTCTCAGTGTCGGCAATGGCACAGCCAAGGGCTATCGGGGTGAACGTAGGTTACGGATTTGACATTTCCTATCAGCACACCCTCGGAGAAAAGAATATGCTTGATCTCAATGTGTCCCTGCCGGCATTCTGCGGTATCGCAGCGCAGGGAACTTACGACTGGATCAACCCGTTCAACACGAAGATTCCTTGGGACCACAAGGGGAAATGGGACTGGGAGATGGGTGCAGGTGCAGGAATAGGCTACCTGTGGTCATTCCGTGGTCTGGTGGCAGGTGCGGCAGGTCACGTCGGAGTCTCCTACGACTTCTGGTTCCCTCTCCAGTTGTCCGTTGACTGGCGTCCTCTCATAGGAGTCTATACCTGGAGCTACGGCAAATATGCAGGCATTGCCGGAGATGACTCAGGGAGCATTGATGCCGAGAAGTCCGCTCCTGTAATCCGCTATGCTCCATCAGCCGTTCCAACGGCGGCTACGGCTGCAAAGACTCACGGTGCAGGCTTCTGGGCCCAAGGGCTTGGAGCAGTCACCATCGGTGTCCGCTACCGTTTCTAAGACACTTCTGCCCGGGGACTCATTCCCCCCCCGTATAAGTGAAAAGCGGTGTGACACCGCAATGAATTAAAACAAAATCACTAAAACCGGCTGGAATTGGTTTCAGCCGGTTTCTTTCGTATATTTGCGGCACCGAATATTTCGGGAACATCAAATATTTCGGAAATTATTATGAACACAGAGACAATCACTTCCGCACAAAACCCGAAAATCAGGGCGCTGGCCGCACTTCAGGAAAAGTCGCGCACGCGCAGAAAGGAGGGTCTTTTCGTCGTGGAGGGAAGACGGGAGGTCGAGAGGTGCCTTGACGCGGGATTCAGAATCGGGACGCTGTTTGTCTGCCCCGAGATTATCGGGAAGGAGGAACTGGCTGTGATTGAGGGGAAAGCGGACGGGGACTGCCTCA
>JBJEJS010000446.1:0-6256 GCA_051878235.1 Candidatus Cryptobacteroides sp. | reverse complement strand
CTTGACGGGATAATCCCCCTGCTTCCTGTAAGTTATGCCGAATTCGCGACGGGACGCACCAACCGCATCACAAGGGGTGCCGCGATGGCTCTCAAGGCCAGGGTCCTCCTTTATGACGCCAGTCCTCTGCACAATCCCACAGGTGACAAGACCCGTTACGAAAAGGCGGCCGCAGCGGCAAAGGCTGTGATCGACAGCGGCTGGTACACATTGGTGAACGAGAAGAAAATCAACAACTTTGATGCAAAGGGATATATATTCGGAGTCATCCGTTCCGCCAGCAACGGTCTGGAGAGTTCCAACTTCCCTATTGGAGTCGAGGGAGGAAATTCCGGGACCTGCCCGTCGCAGAATCTTGCCGAGGCCTTCGACCTTCTGGACGGCACTCCTTTCGACTGGGACAATCCTTCCCACCGCGCCATAGCCCTCGACCCGTCAAAACGTGACCCGAGATTCGGGGAGACCTTATATGTGAACGGGTCCCTGTTCAAGAACAAGCCTCTGGAGATGTGGTACGGCGGACAGAACGCCCAGCCTAAGACCGGGGCCACCCCGACCTCATATTACCTGAAGAAGAACATAATCGAAGAGACATCCTTTGTTACAGGCAACGCGATTTCATATCCGCATATCTATCCTATAATCAGATATGCCGAGATGTATCTCATCTATGCCGAGGCCCTTTACGAGGCGTCGGGAAGCCATTCCTTCAAAGGAAGCCTCTCCGGTGTGGACTACACGATGTCGCCTTTGGAGGCCCTGAACGCCGTGCGCAAGCGTGCCGGTGTCGGGACTCTCGCGTCCGTCACTGATTTCCGCGAGGCTGTGCGCAAGGAGAACCGTGTCGAGTTCGCATTTGAGAACCACCGCTTCTGGGACACCCGCAGATGGAAAATCCGTTGCGGCGACACGCAGATCTACGGGCTTTCGCTCGTGAAGGATGAGGCGACAGGGACTGTGGCCTTCACAAAGACCCTTGTGCAGACAAGAAAATGGGAGGACAAATATTACCTCTATCCTTACTCTGATTCCGAAAGATACAAAAACTCTAACCTCCAGGTCAATCCCGGATGGTAGGACAATTTGGCTACTACAATAATAACAACACTTCTAATTCAAACTTTTTATGAAACTTAAAAATCTGTTTCTGAGCGCTCTTTGCGTGATTTCGCTTGGAATGCTCTTCTCTTGCACAGAGAAAACTCCTGAGGGACCTGTCTATTCGGACAAACCTTTCGACACAATCAGCCTCCAGGCTGACGGAGAGACTGTCGAGGGTGTCGTTTCCGGCACTTCCATCACCTTCAGTTTCACTACAGCGGAGAACTTCACCGCAGCGAAACTCATCCTCACTGTGAATGACGGATGGAAACTCGTGTTCCCTGCCGACCCTGACAACTACGATGTCAGCACCGACCCTAACATCTATTTCACCGATCCTGACGGGAAGAGGGTACAGTACACCGTGACAATCACCTCAAACGCCCTTCCTGTCGTTGACGGATCGAAGGTCACCGTAGAGGGCGGTTACACCGTGACCTACAATGTGGCAACAAAGGCATTCGTCATCACCTACGCTGCAGGAATGGACCGCAGCAAGGTGACGCTCGTCTTCGGAGAAGGCTCTTTGATGGAGGGCGCCAAGGTTTCCAATCCTACTGTTGACCTTTCAGAGGGCCCTGCAGAAATCACAATCACTGTTGGCTCAACCTCAAAGGATTTCCCTGTCAGCATCGACTATTCTTCAGTCCTCGTGGATCCTAAGACCTGGGGCTTCTCCGATCTGACTACTGATGCACAGAAGGCCAAGATTCCTTCCTTGACAGTCCTTAATGCAACAGCCCTCAGCAAGCAGGTGCCTGCAAAGAACACCGGAGCGGAAACCCAGGCTTGGTGGGATAACTCTGGCTATGAGGACCAGATTGCAAAAATGGGTCTTCTTGGTGACTATGACGCCAACAAGGCAATGGTTGATATGGCTGCCTGTGACTTCACAATCGTGACCTTCAACGAGCGTGACTTCAAGGGCAGGATCGTCTCAGACGCGACAGCCGTTTCTTCAGGAAAGGCCGCAGAGAGCGTCAACTCCCTCATCACAATGAGCGGCTGCCCTGCTGCCTGGTACTGCTGGGTGAAGTCGGAAGGCACAATCTGTTCAAAGGCATCCGCTTCCTGGTGGACAGGCGTGAAGGCAAAAGGAACCTCGCACGGCCTTTGCTTCGGCTTTGACGCAAACGGAAAGATGGGGCTCAAACGCATCACTCCTGACCCTTCCGCCGACATCTTCCACGTCCTCGGTGACTTCAGGAAGGCTTCCGACTTCGGTTTCGACTATGGGACCAAACTTGATGACACTTCATACGCTCCGTTCAGGGATGACTTCACCGTGGCAGGCGAGGACTGGGCAGTCACAGGAGCGGCATATTTCAATCCTGCGCTCGTTGTTGACGGTTACAAGGTCCGCTTTGCCGACGCTATGGCAAACGACGGTGACACCGAGGTCCTCGGACAGGGCTTCAACGGCACAAGGTCACGCTGCTACATCGGCCGCACCATCGACAACAAACTCGGTCTTGCAACCATCAACGGAAAGACTATGACCATTATGCAGGGAGCGTATGTCCTCGCAGACCTCGGATGGACGGATGTTTACTATGTCGGAGGTGACAACTACCAGGCAGACGCATTCCAGCCTACCATCGTTATTGACGGGACAATCGTTGCCGGACAGGAAGGCCAGATGGCTAAATATGTAATTGCTTTTGAGGCGAAATAATTCTTGAACCATTCATTATGTTCCGATTCGGCAGACACATTTTCACGCTTGCGGCGGCAGGACTCATCCTTGCCGCCTGCAGGCAGTCTGAACTCCCTTCCCGGGAAACTCCAGACGGTTCCTACGAAGTCGTCGTTGAGGGAATCCCTGAGGATGTGGACACTTGGGATTACATTGTCTATGCCTTCAAGGACGAGGAGTGTACTGATGTGGCGGTAGGCTCTTCCGAACGGCCCGCTTCGGTCCTCGTTCCGGGAGTGAGGATGAATGTCATCGCCTCGGATGAAATGGACAAGTTTGTCATCGGAGCAAAGACGGAGGCCCTTCCTCTGTCATCCTACTTCTTCTATCCCAAGGACACGGCCTCGGAGATGCCGAGGCTGTGGTTCTGGGAAGGAAATTCTTCGCAGCCTTACACTTCTGCAGTTCCCCTGTCTCTTTTCACCCCGTCTTTTACAATGACCCTCACGGATGCTCCCGTGACATTTGTCAGCGCCAGTTCCACAGTCTCCGCCCTTGCGGACAGGATTTCCCTGCCGGGATGGACACCTTCAGTGAAGGACAAGGGCTGGTCGAAGACTTTTGAAGTGACAAGGGAGAAACCCCAGGCGGATTCGTATCTTATGCCTATGTATGAGGACGGAGGGTGGATACTCCCTGTCAATCTCACCATTGACGGTCTGGAGACGGACAGGATAGACATTCCTGTCACCAAGCCTCTGGAGAAAGGCTGCGCCCTCTCCCTTGAACTGGACTTCTCAAAATTCGAGACCGACGGGCTTCTGGCCTGCTGGGTCAGGATGAGCTATGCCTCCTCTTCCGAGCCTGTGCTTTGGGGCAAGACTGTCCAGTTGAAGGAAGTCCTCAAAAAGAACACGCACTATCAGGTGAGCGTCCAGCAGGTCGACGGACAATGGAAGGATGCCTTTGTCCACGATGCCCTCGTCTCGGATGCCCCGAACCACCATCCCCAGATCTGGAATGACTGGAACAACTCAAAGAAACTGCGCGACACGAGCAGCTTCGCAAATTTCACCGCCGACTTCACCTCTCCGGTCAAGGTGAGGGTGACAAAACTGGGCGGTTCCTTCTCAAGCGTCAAGGTGAGGCCTTCGCAGTACGGCATCTCCCCTGTGCGCATCGACGAGAAGACAATCGAATTCACCATCCCTTCCTATGGGATGAGGAAACTTTCAGTGGAATACGATTCCGACCGTTTCCACAATCTCCATATCCTTCCTGAGAAACCTGACCCTGAGCGTCCTGACCCGGATAACCTTCCGTCAGATATGATATATTACGGGCCTGGCGTGTGGAATCCGGAATGGATAACCCTCAGGGACAACCAGACACTTTACATAGACGAGGGTGCCGTCGTCTATGCCAAAATCAATTCAATCGGAGACAACACCGCAATAAAGGGCAGGGGAGTGCTCTCGGGAGAGCGCCTCGCCCACACGGGAAATGTCTATGCCAGCGGCTATCAGATGATAGAGACCAATGCCACCAAGTCAGGCACGCGCAACGGCTTCACAGTCGAGGGCATCACTGTGGTGGACTCCCCGAGTTGGACCTTCTCGATTTACAGGACGAACAATGTCAGAATCGAGAACACGAACATCATCTGCTGGATTCTCAACGGCGACGGCATCGACCTCTGTTCCGTTGACGGCGGCATCATAAAAGGATGTTTCATCAGGACATACGACGACTGCATCACCCTGAAGGTCAACCATCTGTCCCTTGACGACACCAAGAACATCCTCATACAGGACAACCTCATCTGGGCGGACTATGCCGGAGGCATTGTGGTCGGCCCTGAGAGCGGGACGACCGGCGGCGGAAGAATCCACGATGTCGAGGTCTGCGGCTGCACCGTCCTGGATTACCCGACCCAAAACAGCAATTATGCCTCCGACGACAGGGGAGGGCTCTGCGTCAGCCAGTATCCTTCGGGAGGCACCACATCAGGCACAATCTCGGACATCTCCTTCCACGACATCGTGATTGACAACATCCGTCCGGGCGGCCGCCCGATCTCAGTCTGGCAGAAACCGTCGCAGGAGGGCTGCCTGATGGAGAGAGTATATTTCAAGGACATATCCATCCTTGCGGAGACGGAATGCGGAATCTCCACCGTCGTCTCCAACGGGAACTCCATAAAAGACCTTTCATTCAACAATGTCACTTACAACGGAGTCCTGATCCAAAACAGCGGGAAATGGCTTGTCAGCGATGATGACATACAAATAACTTACTGACGATGGCTTCTCTGACGAAAAAAATCATTATTGTCCTGCTCTCGTGCGCATCTTTCTCCGGTTGCGCCTCATTCCCGCAGGAGGAACTCCCGATAGTTCCCAGACCTTGCCGTGTGACGAGGACGGCAGGCTTTTTCCGTGTGGACAGCGCCTCGTTCGCCTCTGATCCCGCAATGTATGCCGAGTTTGTCATTGACTCCGCAATCCCGTCGGAGGGCTACACCCTGGATGTCGGCAGGAAAGGCATAAAGGTCGCTTCCTCGGATTCTCTCGGGGCATTCTATGCCGTCCAGACCCTCAGGCAGATGGTCTGTGCCGACGGCGTGCCGTGTTCCAGGATCTCGGACAGTCCCCGCTTCCATTACAGGGGCATACACCTCGATGTCTCCCGACATTTCTTCCCCAAGGAGGAGGTATTCAAGATTCTGGACGAGATGGCATATTACAAGTTGAATTATTTCCACCTCCACCTGACCGACAACGGCGGCTGGCGCATAAAACTTGACCGTTATCCCGAACTTACAGCCAAAGGCTCCTACCGCACAAAGAAAAGTTGGATAGAATGGTGGGACAAGCAGGACAAACGCTATCTTGACGAGGGCACTCCCGGGGCCTACGGCGGATATTACACCAAGGACGACATACGCGAAATCCTGGAGCACGCCCGCAGGAACCACATAGAGGTCATCCCTGAAATCGAGTTCCCCGCCCATTCCGATGCCGTGTTCATCTCCCATCCTGAACTCTGCTGCGAGGGCAGGGCGTATTCCAGCGGGGAGTATTGTGCCGGCAACCCTCTCACATACGAATTCATCGAGAATGTCCTCGACGAGATCATCGCGCTCTTCCCTTCGGATTATGTGAACATCGGAGGAGACGAGGCGAGGAAGGTGCAGTGGCGCACCTGCCCGAAATGCCAGGCCCTTATGCGCAGGGAAGGCATAGAAGATTATGATATGCTCCAATGCTATATGGTTGACCGCGTGGAGGACTACCTCAGAAGCAGGGGCAAGGTGATGTGCGGATGGGACGAGATCAGCCGCAACGACCTCGACTCCACATCTGTGGTCTATTCCTACAGAGGCCAGGAGTATGTCTCCCAGGCCGCTAACAAAGGCCAGAAGGTGGTCTTCACCCCGGGGGCGGCCCTCTATTTCGACTGGTATCAGGACACCCCTCAGACCCAGCCGCGCGCGATGGTGGGCTATTCCCCTGTCAG
>JBJEJS010000445.1:0-6257 GCA_051878235.1 Candidatus Cryptobacteroides sp. | reverse complement strand
CCGAGAAGGTTCCGTTGGCAGGCGTTCCGTCACCGTAGCAGACCTTCTGGTTCTCGTACCAGTTCTTGTCAGTGTCCATCACGGACGAATAGGCCTCGTACATAACCTGCCAGCTGTCCTCGTTCAAGGTTGTTGAGGATCTGGTGTAGAATTCATTGTATATGCCATTCACTGCCTGGCGGGCAAGAGTGGCTTTGCCCCAAACATTGGATGAAGCCACCTGGTAAGTGCTGGTAAGGTCAAGGCTCTGGCAGGATACCAAGGCCATAGCAGCAGCCATCATTGAAATTATCGTCTTTTTCATAAACAGGCTTTCTCCTTTATTAGAATGTTATATTAAGACCTGCGGCATACTGACGCATTGTTGAATATCCTGCCACGGACCTCATCTCCGGGTCCATACCCGGGAACTGGGTGATGGCGAAGAGGTTCTCACCTGAAACATATACCCTGATCTTGCGGATTTTCACCTTCTGGGTAAGTTTTTCAGGAAGAGTGTAGCCGAGTGTCAGGTTCTTCAGTTTGAAGTAGTCACCCTTGTAAAGATGCAGGGATGATGTCGCCGAAGACTGGCTGGATGTCAGGTTGACAAGACGCGGATTCTTGGAATTGATGTTCGTGCGAGGGTCGTCAGGGTTCTTCGGGTCGAAGAAATAACGGTCACTCACAAGACTCTGAGGAATCGCATAACCGTAGATGGTGTTGGAAGAGTTCGATGCCTGACGGTAGTAGTAGATTGAGAATCCGGCTGCACCCGCCCAGTTCATAGAGAAGTCTATGCCCTTCCACGCGAGGCTTGCCTGAAGTCCGAAATTGACCTTTGGTGTCGTGGAGACATTCTGGAAAGCGCTGTCGTAAGAGTTTCCATAGAGGCCGTCACCGTTGCGGTCAGCGTATATGTACTCTCCGTACCATATCTTCTGCTTGCCGATTGCCTGCTGAGGATAGAAGGAGTAACCGGCATCCATCATAGCCCGGAGCCACGCCATGTCATTGGTGGTCCTGATCATTCCGTCAACAGGACCTCCGTTGATGTCGGGAGTGCCGTCAGCGTTCCAGTATGTTCCTGTTCCCTTGTAGGTGTCCATCATATAATACTCATTGATCATATGTCCTTCCAGGACCCTGTTGGTGGAGCCTGTGGAGACATCACCGATGTTGGTCGTCCAGACCTTCTCCCCTGTCTGAGGATCAACCTCCCAGCCCTCCACAAGAGCGCCTTTGTACTTGCTGACCCAGTTCTTGTTGTAGGAGACATTGGCGGAAATGCTGTAGTAGAAGTCCTTTCCTGCCTGGTCCTTCCATCCGAGTTCGAACTCGACACCCCTGTTTGTCACCTCTGCGATGTTCTGCCTCGGAGCGCCTGCGTTACCCATCACCATATACATTGAAGGGGTGTATAGGATGCCGTCGGTGACCTTGTCGTAGAGGTCGAGCGTTCCTGTGAGTCGGTTTTTGAGGAATCCGAAGTCGATGCCGATGTTGGCGACGGAAGTGGTCTCCCAGGTGAGGGCGTAGTTCTTGATGCTCGTGATGGCGATACCGTTGGTGATTTCGTCAGTTCCGAAGACATAATTGGCTGTTCCGTAGGTTGACTGCCAGTCGTAGTTGCCGATGGAATTGTTTCCGAGCTGTCCCCAGGAGAGACGGAGCTTCAGGTTGTCAACCTTCCCTGTCCCCTTGAGCCAAGGCTCTTCGCTGAGCCTCCATCCTGCGGAGAATGAAGGGAAGAATCCCCACCTGTATTCCGGGGCGAACCTTGACGAGCCGTCAACCCTGAGGTTTGCCTCGAAGAGATACTTGCCCGCGAATGCATAGTTCACCCTTCCGAAGAAGGAGCGTGAGGCGTATTCCGTCCCGTATCCGCCTGAGGCATACGGGGTCGCGACAGCGTTGAGGTCACCTACTGAAGGGTCCTGGAGACCGATTTTGGTGGAACTGAAGTCACGGTACTGGAAATGCGTCATCTCATAGCCGACCATTGCGGAAATCTCGTGCTTGCGGACGGTCTGGTTGTAGTTGAGGATGGTCGCGAACTTCACCTGGTTCTCCCTCTTGTTGTACATATATGAGTACAGTTCAGCGGGATCGGCAGGACTGATCACATACGAATCCGAAAGGAAGTCATATTTTCCGAAGGCGTTGTCAACACTCATCTCCTCCTGCCTGTAGTCCTTGTAGTAGATGTCGGTGTTCCAGGTGAAATATTTGAGGAAGTTGATGTTGACATACCAGTCGGAGAACATCTGGGTATTCTTGGTGTAGCCCCTGCTGGTGTTCATATCCCAAAGAGGGTTGTGTGCCTGAGGGTCCTGTCCCGGAGCCTGAGGTCCTCCGTAAAGTCCGAGAGACTGTGAATAAGGATAGATGTCCGGAGTCATCTTCTGGGTGTTCAGGGAAGTGAGCGAGCCGACATTGCTCCTCTCCTGGTCAGTGTGGTAGCCCCAGATACGGCCTCCGACCTTGAGCCACTTTGTCACCTGTCCATAGACATTGACCCTTCCGAAATAACGCTTGTAACCTGTGTTGTCGATGATGCCCGGATTGTCGATGTACGACAGGGACACATTGTAGCCGATGGACTTGCTATTTCCGCTTGCGGAAATGGTGTGCTTGTGCATCAGTTTGTTCTGATAGATCTCTGACCACCAGTCAGTGTTCGGATATGCCATATAGTTGTAGTAGCCGGACTCGGCCCTTCCCATAGGATCAGCCTTGGCAGCCCTCCACTGGTCGATTGTGGCCTGCGAGTACTGAGGCGCACCGCCTATGTTCACACAGGACTCGTTGTAGAGTTCCATATAAGTCGCCATATCGGAAACCGTGTGGATAATCTTGAAAGGCTGGTCGAATGAAAGGGTCAGGTCGTAGGAAATCTCGTGATGCCCCTCCTTTTCTGAACCGTTCTTCGTGGTGATGAGGATGACACCGTTTGCTCCCCTGTTACCGTAGATGGCGCAGGAGGCCGCATCCTTGAGGACATTGATGGAGGCGATGTCGGAAGGATTGACATTTCCAAGTCCCTGCTCCATACCGTCCACAAGCACAAGCGGACCTGATGAGTTAAGAGTACCCGTACCACGGACCAGGACGGAGAAGTTCTCCTCGTAAGGATTTCCCGAGCCCTGCATGACCTGAAGGCCCGGCATCGCGCCTGAAAGGGCCTGTGTCGCATTGAACATCGGGCGTGACTTGACGCTCTCGCTGTCGAAACTTACTGATGACACGCTTCCGGTAAGGTTAACCTTCTTCTGCACGCCGTATCCGACAACGACCACTTCCTCAAGGAATGTGGTGTCATCCTTGAGGATCACATCGTAAACGGATGCCGGTCCGAGAGTTACTGTTTCGGTGGAATAGCCGATGAAGGCGACCTCCACGATGCGGGTCTTCTCCGGAACGGAGAGACTGTATCGTCCGTTCTCGTCCGTCGATGTTCCGACGGTCGTGCCCGGTATGATGACTGACGCGCCTACGACAGCCTCGCCTGCGTTGTCAGTGACAGTACCGCTGATCAGGCGGTTGCCGTTCTGGGCTGACAGACCTATTGAGACCAACAGGGTCAGCAATATCACATATATATATTTCAGTTTTCTCATATCTCGAAATATTTTGGAATGCCTACTTGAAGCAAGCAATAATCATATTGACATTCTCCGAAGATTCGGCCTTCATCTCATTTCCGGCAAAATTGAATCTGTTGTTTGTCCAGAAGACATCCTTGCCTCTTTCGGAGCCGTCCTGGAGAAGAAGGTATGACCAGTTGTAGTCCTCTACCGTCATCACATCGCTGCACCCCATCTCGGACATCACCTTGGCAAGTTCATAGAGGGTGACCCCCCTTGTGTCACCTGATGCTCCGTTGTGACCGCTGTCGGAAGCCTGTCCCTGATTGTGGGTGTTCACAAACTTCTCGACAGCGAGGATGACAAGGTCACCGCTGGATGTGCATCCGACTCCGATTCTTCCTGTCCTGAGCATATCGTGGGTCACGATCGGGACTGCCTTGCCCCAGTCCGGGCTCCAGTATGTCGTGAGAGTCTCACCATAGCGGCGCCAGTCGAGATTGTAGGTGTTGTAATACCATTCACCCTCTTCAGAAATGAGGTTGTTTCCGTCCTTGACAATCTGGAAATATCCTCCGAAGGCACATTCAGGAGTCCATTCCGCAGGATTGGTCCCCTTTGCGTCATCATATCTGTAAAGTTTGCCCTCAGCGGTGCCTGACGGATACATAATTGCCTTGCCGGCCTCAAGACCCAAAGCAGGAGCGTATGTCTTGTTGCTTCCGCCGAAGCCGTCGTTACGCATTACAGTCGTCACGCCGTTCTTGTTCGGTCCGTATGCAAGCGGACTGTAATATGTGAAGCCGCTTGTCGCCTCACTGCCGTCGATATGCCATACCCCAGGGCCCTGAAAGCACAGGAAGAGAGTCCAGTCCCTGTTGTTCCTGACGGCAGGGGACATCCTGGCATTAGCCTCTCCGACATCATTCTTCTCAACAACCTTCAGGTTAACCCTCCCCGCAGGGACCGTGAACAGATAACCCACATTACCGCTGTATCCGCAAAGGGAATTGCAGGTGTACATCCTCATATTCCCGAAATCGATGTTCTTCGCCTGCCAGGTCTTGGTGACCTCCGTCCAGGACGAGCCGAGTTTAACCACATCGGAAGGATTGGCATAGACATAATATGTCTTCTGTTTGTCAACCGCCTTGTCGTTCACGACGATCCTCAGGCCTGCGCCGGTCGAGAAATCGACATTCTCAAGTATGGACGGATCGGAGACAAGTTCCGCATCCTCATCAAGTTCAAGGTCGATGTCAACTCCTGTCAGGTCCGACTGGAGGAAAGCATTAGGGAAAGATCCTGCGAAAGCGTCATCCTGAAGCGACATTTCGATTGTCGCTCCGGCATAGGTCGCATTCACTTTGGTGATGTGCTGGAAGATTGACGCTGACACCGTGTAGGCGACATCATCCACTCCGTCATTGACGGTGAATCTGAAGCCGTTTTTGAGATTTGCCTCGAACTTCGTGGTCAGAGGACTTGTCATCCTTGCCCATTCGTCATTGAGGACAACATCCAGGACGACATTCTCAAGAGATGACACAAGACGGAACTTGAAGGAAACAGTCTTGGTTTGCGGATCAAGAGTCCCGTCCACCCATCTGTTCCCGTCAAGAGCTCTTACTGACAAGACCGGTTCGGAAACATAGCCGGGATCATCAGCGATCCTGAACCTGTACTCCTTCTCGGTACAGCCCGTGCCGATGCAAATAAGCAGCACCGCTGTCAGAATTAGGGAAAGTTGTTTTGTCATTATTAATTACTTTAAGGTTAAAAATGGATTTTCATATTCCCTGATGCACATAAAAAAACCGGAGTGCAGAACTGCACCCGGACACAAGAGCCCTCATAAAAGGCTTTATTTCATAAAATGAAGACGGCTCGAAACCGTCAGAGATGTGACTTAATGAAAGATAGCCATACCCCCCCCAACAGATTTGACGGAGTATGAAGCGCAAGTTTTCCTACAGACTAACTGTAATGAAATTTTCATTTCCTTTAACACTTTACCCTGCAAAAGTAAGAATTAAAAACAGAAAATAAAATAAATGAAAGCAACTTCTTTCTTTTTCTCTGTTTTCTTTCAAACAGACCGGAGTGGTCTATTTTGTCATACCACGCAAGTACTTCCTAACTATCTCCCGCAAGGTCTCGGCCTGGAGGAATCTGCGTGATGTTTCCTGCACTCTTCACAGTTCCCGAATCTCGGACATGCCGTTTTGGAACAAGGACATCCAAGGATGTCGCTAAGTGTCCGCAGAAGTTCCTCCTCACTGGAATAGGGGTGGAGATGGAAGTACACATCTCCCGAAAGCATCGCTGAGAGTCTTGTTCTTGTCCTGTCATAAAAGATATGGACCGGCTTCTTGTGCATCTCCGCATACGCCATCTCATAACCGACACCGAGCGAGGCGTTGGTACATTCTGCGATGACCATATCGCATTCGCGAAGCCAGGCGGTGTCCTGCTCATATATGTCCTGATCCGTCATTTGCTTCTCGTCATCCTCGACATTGGGTCTGCCGATATGTTCTGTCAGGACCTTCTCCGTCCTGGAGATATAACTTATAATTCTATTATAGAGACCGGCATCCTCCCTTCCACCACGGATTGACCCTGCAAAGTAAATTTTCTTCATCTGTCACATCAAATTTCCCACAAAGTTATCGATTTCATTGCAGACAA
>JBJEJS010000444.1:0-6270 GCA_051878235.1 Candidatus Cryptobacteroides sp. | reverse complement strand
AAATCTGGTCCGAGCCGGGAATGCACTCCACGACAGGATAGGTGGCGAAGATGATAGGCACCGCGCCCCTCAGGCCCACCCACGAGATGAATGTCTTGGCGCGGAGAGAAATCTTCCTGAAAGGCAGCAGGGTGACAAAGACGCTCGCAGGCCTTGCCACAATCATCATAAAAAGACCTATCAGAAGCCCTGCGGGGGCAATCTTGAGCATCTCGGAAGGCTCGACCAGAAGTCCGAGCAGGAGGAACATCCCGATTTGCATCATCCAGGTCAGCCCGTCGAGGAATGACGAAATCTCCTTGCGGTTGGTGATTTTGTGGTTGCCGATGACGATACCAGCGATATAGACCGCCAGATAGCCGTTCCCGCCCACGAAGCCCGTGACCGAGAAAGTGAAGAACACTATGCTCATCAGCATTATGGAGTACAGGGGAGTGTTCCTCAGATTTATCCTGTTGATGATCCACACGGAGACATATCCCATAACAAGACCTATGACCGCTCCGAAACCGAACTGCTGCAGAAGCGTCAGGAGCGCGTCGGTGGCGATCTTCCATCCGTTTATCTCTCCCGAAGCCCCCGCGTTGAGGTCTCCGACAATCTGGATGAGCATCACCGTCAGGATGTAGGCCATCGGGTCATTGCTTCCGCTCTCCAGTTCCAGAGTCGGCTTGAGGTTGTGCTTCAGATTTATGTTCTTGCCTCTGAGGAGGTTGAACACCGCCGCCGAGTCGGTTGAGGACATCGTCGCGGCAAGAAGGAAGCAGGTCACCAACGGCAGGGTCAGCGGAAATTTGTCCCATCCGCTCAGAAGATATATGAATCCTCCTGTCAGGGCTGTGGTGAGTATGACCCCTATGGTGGAAAGGGCGAGACCCGGGGCGAGCACAGGGCGTATCTCCTTGATTTTCGTCTCCAGACCTCCCGTGAAAAGTATGACGCACAACGCCGCTATTCCGACGAACTGGGCCTGGCGCACATTGTCGAACTGAAGCCCGAGCCCGTCGCTTCCGAAAAGCATACCGACCATCAGGAAAAGCAGGAGGGTCGGCAGTCCGAACTTATAGCCCGCCTTGCTGATGAGTATGCTGACAAAAATGAGAATCGAGCCGATGAAAAGCAGATTCTCGGATGTGAAGTAAATCATCTCGATATAATGTCACAGTTTCAAATTCGTCGCGGCATATTCCCGACACCATTCGCTGATTCCGCATTCTTCACATTTGGGCTTCCTCGCCGTGCAGACATATCTGCCGTGCAGGATGAGCCAGTGATGGGCGAGAGGCCTGAGTTCGCCGGGAATCAGGGCTGTCAGGTCCTTCTCCACTTTCTCCACCGTGCTCCCGTCAGACAGTCCGATTCTGTGTGACACCCTGAAAACGTGCGTGTCCACCGCGATGACCTGTTTGTCATAGATTACCGATGCGATGACATTCGCAGTCTTCCTTCCGACTCCTGGCAGTTTTACCAGTTCGTCAGGCTCCTCGGGAACCGTGCCGCCGAACTCATTTTGCAGTTTTTGTGCCATCCCGATGAGATTCTTCGCCTTGTTGTTCGGAAAAGTTATTGATTTTATCAGAGAGAAAACTTCTTCAAATGAAGCCTCCGCAAGTGATTCAGGCGTGGGAAACCTCCTGAAAATCTCAGGAGTGTGCATATTGACCCTCCTGTCGGTGCATTGCGCCGAAAGAATCACCGCAATCAGAAGATGAAAAGGCGAGTCGTAATTCAATTCCGTCTGCGCCGTAGGCATATTCCGGCTGAACCATCCTGTGATTCCCGCCATCCTGTCAACCGCTTCCATCCTACTCCTCCTTAGTCCCGTCCGCAATCTCCTCCTCCACGGCTTCTTCCCTCCCGGCCCGTCTCCACTCCGTCTCCTGCTCCCTGCATCCCTCGTCCGAGCAAACCATAATCCTGCCCCTGTACTTCCCGCAGATGCTCAGATTGTGCGTGACCATCACAACCGCCGTCCCCTTCTCCTCATTGATTCTCCTGATCAGTTGCATAATCCCGTCAGCCGTCTCAGGGTCGAGATTCCCGGTCGGCTCATCGGCGAGAATCACCTGCGGACTGTTCAGAAGGGCGCGCGCAATCGCAATCCTCTGCTGTTCTCCCCCAGAAAGCTGGTGGGGCATCTTGTGCGCCTTGTGTGCCAGCCCGACCGCGTCCAGCACCTCCCTGATTCTCTTTTCGATGTCATCCCTGACCTTCCATCCGGTCGCCCTGAGCACGAACTCCAGATTCTCCTCCACGCTCCTGTCCATCAGCAGTTGGAAATCCTGGAACACCACCCCCATCTTCCGCCGCAGGAAAGGTATCTCCTTGTCCCTGATTGTCCTAAGGTCATATCCACAAACCTTCCCCTCCCCTTTAAGAAGCGGATTCTCAGCGATTATCGTCCTGATTATCGAAGTCTTTCCCGTTCCGACCTTTCCTACGATGTAAACGAAATCCCCAGGATATACATCCAGATCAAGGTCATATATCACTGCCTGCTCCCCGTTCAGAATGTCCGCGTCCCTGAACGAAATGACCGGTGTTCTCTCTTCCATACAGTATATATTAATTTACGAAATATAGTATATTCTTTATTATTTACGAAATATGATATATTTTTTATTTACGGAATATGATATATTCTTTATAATTAACGGAATATGGTATATTCTGCATTGCCCCGCCGTCATTTGAACAAAGCGCGGCAAAGGGCAGGGACATCGGATATCCGCACCACCTGTATGCCGTCGGGAACATTCCCGCACCCGCTCAGCGATGAGACGAATATTTTCTTGAATCCGAGCCTGTGCGCTTCGGTGACCCTGCGCTCGGTCTGCGACACAGGCCTTATCTCCCCGCTCAGGCCGACCTCGGCGGCAAAGCAGACATCAGGGGATATGGACAGGTCGAAATTCGATGAAAGCAGGGCACAGATGACGGCAAGGTCGCAGGCGGGGTCATTCACCCTCAATCCTCCTGCCATATTCAGAAACACATCCTTCGCGCTGAGTTTGAATCCAGCCCTTTTCTCAAGGACCGCCAGAAGCATATTCAGGCGGCGCACATCGAAACCTGTGGCTGAACGCTGAGGAGTCCCGTATGCTGCCGTGCTCACAAGAGCCTGCACCTCAATCAGTAACGGTCGGCTTCCGTCAAGGGTCGCCCCGACGGCGATTCCGCTGAGATTCTCCTCGTGGGCGGGAATGAGCATTTCCGACGGGTTGGGCACTTCGCGCAGGCCCTTGCCTGTCATCTCGAAGACCGCAAGTTCCGCAGTCGAGCCGAAACGGTTTTTGATGCTGCGCAGGATGCGGTAGGTCCCTCTGTTCTCGCCCTCGAACTGAAGCACCACATCGACAATGTGCTCCAGAATCTTCGGCCCGGCGATGCTGCCCTCCTTGGTGATGTGCCCGATGAGAATCACAGGCACTCCTGTCTCCTTGGCAAACCTCAGGAGCAGGGCGGCCGTCTCCTTGATCTGCGAGACCGACCCGGGAGAGGACTCCACATTTTGGGAGAACATCGTCTGCACCGAGTCCACAATCATCAGGTCAGGCATAATCTCACGCGCGTGGCGCAGAATGTCCTCCATCCTGGTCTCGCTGTAAATCAGACAGTTGCTGTCATCCCCTCCGATTCTCGCGGCACGAAGTTTCACCTGCCTGGCACTTTCCTCACCTGTGACATACAGGGTCTTCAGCCCTCCGCAGTGCAGGGGAATCTGAAGCGAGAGGGTTGACTTCCCGATGCCCGGCTCTCCGCCTATCAGCACCAGGGAGCCCTCCACAAGCCCCCCTCCGAGAATCCTGTCCACCTCTGAATTGTTGAGGGAAATCCTGTTCTCGCTTGCCGAATCTATTTCCGAAAGCCTCATCGGCCTTGAACTCCCGCCTGGCAGGCCGCTCCCGCCTGAGGACTGCCTCTTTCCTGTCGCCACCGTCTCCTCCACCATCGTGTTCCATTCTCCGCACGCGGGGCAGCGTCCCATCCATTTCGGACTTTCATTCCCGCAGGAGGTGCAGAACCAGGATGTCTTTACTTTGTTTGCCATAATGTATGCAGGTTTGTTTCATTCACGACTGCAAAAATAAAAAAAAGATATTGTTCTTGGCAGGACAATATCTAATCAAATTTGCTCAACCGGGGTCTGAGCGGTTTTCCGAAAGGAATCCTTACTCGGCCTTCTGGCATTTTCCGCAGCAGGTGGTGTCAGTGCAGGCCTTGGTGGTGTCACAGCACTCCTTGCAGCATTTTGTTGAGTCATCGCAGGCTTTAGTCTCTGAGCAGCACTCTGTGCACTCCTCTGAAGCCTCGGCTTTCTTGCAGTTGTTGCAGCAAGAACAGGAAGTTGCAGCAGCCAGAAGGGCTACGGCAGCCAATGTCATAAATACCTTTTTCATAGTCTCAGACATTTAAAATTATACTTTGTTTCCGAAACCGTAAAAGTAGTCAGAAAAATGAAAATAACAAATATAAAACTACAAAATGTTACCTTCAGTTTTCGGCAGATTAAACACTTCCATATCGTGAATGTTTCCGTTGTCGATATGAAAACGCAGTGCTGTCCTTATAGAATGAAAGCCATAAATCCCCGCAGCCCCCGGATTGATAGCCAAAAGGTCGTTTTCCTTGTCATTTATCACTTTTAATATGTGAGAATGGCCACATACGAAAATGTCGGGCTTATATTCTTTAATCAAGGCGTATGCCCTCCTGTCATATCTCCCGGGATAGCCTCCGATGTGGGTCATCAGGACATTCATCCCTCCGCAGCAGAAGAATCTGAAAAGGGGGTTGTCGTAACGGAGTTCCTGCCCGTCGCAGTTGCCATAGACCCCTTTGAGGGGCTTGAATGCGGAAATTACCCCGAAAGTCTCGAAATTGCCGAAATCCCCTGCGTGCCAGATCTCATCGACCGGCTCAAGGAAGTCCCGGAACGGCTTGTCGAATGTGCCGTGCGTGTCAGAAATCAAACCGATGTGCATAAGTGCGGATATAAAACAAATTTTCCTTCTGCAAAAGTATCACTTTTACAGCGGAAAGTTTCTATCTTTGCAAACTTTGTGTAGTCAGATATGGAACTTTTTTATTCTGGAGACATCGCGGACGGGATTTGCCGTTTGGAGGGAGATGAGGCCTCGCATTGTGTCAAAGTGCTCAGACACAAGGCGGGGGATGTCATCAATGTGATTGACGGGGAAGGGACCCTGATGAAATGCTCCATTATGGAGGCCTCCCCAAAATCCGCAGCCTGCACCATTCTGGAGAGCATCCCCCTCTGGGGCGCACATCCCTACAGGCTTGTCCTTGCCGTCTGCCCGACCAAAAACGCCGACAGATACGAATGGCTCGCCGAGAAGGCTTGTGAGATCGGGGTTGACACGATAGTCCCGCTGATAGGGGACAGGTCCGAAAGGAAGGTTTACAGGACCGACCGCCTCCGCAGGATAGTCCTTTCTGCCGCAAAGCAGTCCTTGAAGGGGGCAGTCCCGCACATCAGGGAGCCCCTGCCTGTCGCGGACTTTCTCAACGAGCCTGCCGGGGGATTGGGGCTGATAGCCTATTGCTTTGAGGATGAGACTGTCCCGCGCATCTCAATCAAGGAGGCTCTGGAGGCATATAACGGGAACGATGTCACAGTCCTGATAGGCCCGGAGGGCGATTTCTCCCCTGAGGAGGCCGCCCTTGCCGTCTCAAAGGGATATGTCCCTGTCCATCTCGGGGCATCCCGCCTGAGGACCGAGACCGCCGCTGTGACCGCCGCCTCCGCCGTGTATTTCAGATATATGTGAAAAGATGATTCTTATGAGACAACCGAGCCCTGACAAACTTTCCGTGCTTCTCGCCCTCGCTGTGACCGCAGCGGTGGTGCTCTGCATTTATTTCACATCCCGCCGTGCGGATGATTTCCCGGGACTGACCCTCACTGACGAGGAACTTGCCCTGATCGGGACCGATGACAGCCTGATGCGTGTCCTCACGGTGGCGGACACCTCCGATGTCAGGATTCTCAGGGCCCTTTCGGATGATTTCTCCGCAGCCGACCTTCTGACAGACGCTTATGCGAGGCTCTGCACCCTGATGGTCTCCACCGTGACATCCCCGGAGCAGGACGGAGTCGGCATTGCAGGCCCGCAGGTCGGACTGGACCGCCGAGTGGTGGCCGTCCAGCGTTTTGACAAGGACGGCTTCCCGTTTGAGGTCTATGCCAACATCCGTATCGAGGAATTTCACGGGGATATGGTCGAAGGTCCTGAGGGCTGTCTTTCA
>JBJEJS010000443.1:0-6291 GCA_051878235.1 Candidatus Cryptobacteroides sp. | reverse complement strand
GGCTGATATGGTCTCAGAGGGTGCTGTGGTGATTGATGTCGGGGTAAACCGTGACCCTGTGAGCGGCAGACTATGCGGTGATGTCGATTTTGATTCCGTCGCCCCGAAAGCCTCGGTCATCACCCCTGTCCCGGGAGGTGTCGGTCCGATGACCATCTGCTGCCTGATGGAGAACACAATCGAGTGTTTCCTCCGTCGGTTTGGGGAATAATAAATTGTTTTCTTAGATAAAAAACTAAAGGGCTGACTCTGAAAATCTTCAAGTCAGCCCTTTGCTTTATTTGGCAGCCAATTGCTAGAGATTGTTCATGGCTCTCTGGTATTCCTCCATAGGTGCCACCAGAATCTCCTGGAACTCCTTCTGTCCTGTACCGGCAGGGATTGCGTGTCCGCAGATCACATTCTCCTTCAGACCTTCAAGAGGATCGACGCGGCCACGGATTGCAGCCTCGCTGAGCACTTTGGTGGTCTCCTGGAATGATGCTGCGGAGATGAAGCTGTTGGTCTTCAATGCAGCCCTTGTGATACCCTGGAGGACCTGGCTTGCGGTGGCAGGCTTGGCCTCGCGGAGCACCATCATCTTGAGACCCTGTCTCTCGAGTGAGGAGTTCTCGCTCCTCATCTCCCTTGCGGAGATGATGTCGCCCTCGTCGAAGTTCTGGGAATCTCCGGCGTCCATCACGAAATATTTTCCGTAGATGTGGTCGTTGATGTCCATAAACTGCCATTTGTCCACAAGTTCCTCCTGAAGGAATTCCGTGTCGCCAGGGTCGTTGATCTGCACCTTCCTCATCATCTGGCGGACGATGATCTCAAAGTGCTTGTCGTTGATTTTCACACCCTGGAGGCGGTAAACCTCCTGAATCTCATTGACAATGTATTCCTGGACCTTGATAGGACCGAGGATGTTGAGGATGTCGGTAGGGGAGACTGCACCGTCGGAAAGCCTCATACCGGCCTTCACATAGTCGTTCTCCTGCACCAGGATCTGTTTGGTAAGCGGAACGAGATATCTCTTCTCGATACCTGACTTGTTCCTGATGATGATTTCCCTGTTTCCTCTCTTGATCTTGCCCATAATGACCTCTCCGTTGATTTCGGAGACAATCGCAGGGTTAGACGGGTTGCGGGCCTCAAAGAGTTCAGTCACTCGTGGAAGACCTCCGGTGATATCGCTTGACTTACCGATGGCGCGTGGAATCTTGATGATGATGTCGCCGACTTTGAGGTCGTCTCCGTCATTTATCATAATGTGCGCACCGACAGGCAGGTTGTACTGCTTCTTGCTCTCGCCGTTCTCGTCAACGATGTTGATTGACGGGTTTTTGGTCTTGTCACGGGACTCGATGATGACCTTGTCCCTGTTGAGAGAGTATTCGTCGGCAACCTCCTCACGGAATGTCACACCGTCAATCATACTGTCGAAGCGTGCCTTACCGGCAGTCTCGATGATGGTGATGGCGTTGTAGGCATCCCATTCGCAGATGAGGTCTCCCTTGGTGACTTTCTGACCGTCCTTCTTGTAGAGTACGGAGCCGTAAGGGACATCATACTGTGAATATGTGATTCCTGTGTTCTCGTCAACGATGCGGACCTCTGTGGTACGGCTGACGACGACATCCTGAACGGAACCGTCGTTTCCGACCCTTTCGATTGTCCTGAGTTCCTCGAATTCGAGTTTACCGTCGTATTTGGAGGTGATGGAACTTTCAGATGCCGTGCTGGATGCAGTACCTCCGACGTGGAATGTACGGAGTGTCAACTGTGTACCAGGCTCACCGATGGACTGTGCGGCAATGACTCCGACAACCTCTCCTTTCTCGACCATCCTTCCTGATGCGAGGTTTCTGCCGTAGCATTTTGCGCAGACACCCTTGCGTGATTCGCAAGTGAGCACCGAACGGATTTCAACCTGCTCGATAGGAAGTTTCTCGATGAGGTTTGCGATGTCCTCGGTAATCTCCTCGCCTGCAGGCAGGATGAGCTCTCCTGTCAGAGGGTTGAAGATGTCGTGCACGGATGTCCTTCCGAGAATCCTCTCGCCGAGTGACTCGACAATCTCGTCCTTGCTCTTGATGGCTGTCGCGATAAGGCCCCTGAGTGTTCCGCAATCCTCCTCATTGATGATCACATCGTGTGACACATCCACGAGACGGCGGGTCAGGTAACCTGCGTCGGCTGTCTTCAATGCGGTGTCGGCAAGACCCTTGCGGGCTCCGTGCGTTCCGATGAAGTACTCGAGCACCGACATTCCCTCCTTCAGGTTGGAGATGACAGGGTTTTCGATGATCTCGGCTCCCTGGCCTCCTGACTTCTGAGGTTTTGCCATAAGTCCTCGCATACCGCACAACTGTTTGATCTGCTGTGTTGATCCGCGGGCTCCAGAATCCAGCATCATATACACAGGGTTGAATCCCTGCTGGTCGTTGGAAATCTGTTTCTCGACTATGCCGGTGATCTGGTTGTCGATTGAGGTCCAGAGGTCGATGACCTTGTTGTAACGCTCGTTGTTCGTGATGAAACCCATCGCGAAGTTGTTCTTGATCTCCTCCACGGTCTTGTAGCCGTTCTCGATAAGGCCTGTCTTCTCCTCAGGGATGATGACATCTCCGAGGTTGAATGAAAGTCCTCCCCTGAACGCCATTGTGTATCCGAGGTTCTTGATGTCGTCGAGGAACTGTGCGGTGCGTGCCACACCTGTGTTCTTGATGACAAGTGAGATGATCTTCCTGAGCGACTTCTTTCCGAGGACCTCGTTGATATACGGAACTTCCTGCGGAACGAGTTGGTTGACAATGATCCTTCCCGGGGTGGTCTCCACCATCTGGTAGCCCTCCTCAGGTTTCATCTTGTCCTTAGGCAGTCTAACATTGATCTTCGCGTGGATGTCTATCGCCTTCTCGTTGAGGGCAATGATTACCTCCTGCGGACCGTAGAAACGCATTCCTTCTCCCTTTGCTCCCGGACGGATCTTGGTGATGTAGTAAAGTCCGAGCACCATATCCTGTGACGGCACTGTGATAGGCGTTCCGTTTGCAGGATTCAGGATGTTGTGTGAACCGAGCATAAGGAGCTGCGCCTCAAGTATTGCCGCGTTTCCGAGAGGGAGGTGGACTGCCATCTGGTCACCGTCGAAGTCGGCGTTGAATGCCGTACAGGCGAGCGGATGCAACTGGATTGCCTTTCCCTCGATCATCTTAGGCTGGAATGCCTGGATACCGAGCCTGTGAAGTGTAGGGGCACGGTTCAGCAGCACCGGATGTCCTTTCATCACATTCTCAAGGATGTCCCAGATGACCGCATCCTTCCTGTCCACAATCTTCTTGGCGGATTTCACGGTCTTCACAATGCCCCTCTCAATCAGTTTCCTGATGATGAACGGCTTGTAGAGTTCGGCAGCCATAAACTTAGGCAGACCGCACTCGTGCATCTTCAGTTCAGGACCGACCACGATGACGGAACGGGCTGAGTAGTCAACTCGTTTACCGAGGAGATTCTGACGGAAGCGTCCCTGTTTTCCCTTGAGGGAATCTGAGAGAGACTTGAGTGTCCTGTTTGCCTCGCTCTTGACGGCGTTTGACTTCTTTGAATTGTCAAAGAGGGAGTCAACTGCCTCCTGGAGCATACGCTTCTCATTGCGGAGAATCACCTCAGGAGCCTTTATCTCGATGAGTCTCTTGAGACGGTTGTTCCTGATGATGACCCTTCTGTATAGGTCATTGAGGTCTGATGTCGCAAAGCGTCCGCCGTCAAGCGGTACCAACGGACGGAGATCCGGAGGAGTCACAGGTATCACCTTCAGAATCATCCATTCAGGACGGTTGATTCCTTTTGACTCCTGGAACCATTTCACTATGCTGAGCCTTTTCAGGGCATCTGCCCTGCGCTGCTGTGCAGTCTCCTTGAGCATCTTCTGGCGGAGTTCCTTCGCAAGGGCGTCCACATCAATCTCCTTGAGAAGTTCGTAAATCGCCTCGGCTCCCATCCCTGCCCTGAACTTCTCAGGATCGTCGTTTGGAAGATTCTGGTTTTCAGGCATATTGTCGATCAGGTCAAGATACTCCTCCTCTGTGAGGAGATCCATTTTCTGAAGTCCTGTGGAGCCTGGGTTGATTATGATATATTTCTCATAGTAGATGACTGCCTCAAGTTTCTTCGCGGCGATGCCAAGCAGGGCGGCAATCTTGTTCGGAGCGGATTTGAAGTACCAGATATGGGCAACAGGAACTGTGAGTTCGATGTGTCCCATCCTCTCCCTTCTCACCTTCTTCTCTGTCACCTCGACACCGCAACGGTCGCAGACGATGCCCCTGTAACGGATTCTCTTGTACTTTCCGCAGTGGCATTCGTAGTCCTTTGTCGGTCCGAAAATCTTCTCACAGAAAAGTCCGTCCCTCTCAGGCTTGTAAGTCCTGTAGTTGACAGTCTCAGGCTTCAGGACTTCTCCGGATGACCTCATCTTGATGTCTTCCGGAGAGGCGAGTGAGATGCTGATTCTCTCGAAATTGCTCTTTACTTTGTTTTCTTTATTAAAAGTAGGCATATTCCTAAAATTTCAAATTGACTCTAAACTAATCCAAGGTTACTTTCAGACCGAGACCTCTCAATTCGTGCAGGAGCACATTGAGGGACTCAGGAATGCCCGGAGTAGGCATCAGGTCACCTTTCACGATTGCCTCGTAGGCTTTGGACCTTCCTGTCACATCGTCAGACTTGACAGTAAGGATCTCCTGGAGCACATTGGATGCGCCGAATGCCTCAAGCGCCCATACCTCCATCTCTCCAAACCTCTGGCCTCCGAACTGTGCCTTACCGCCGAGAGGCTGCTGTGTGATGAGGGAATATGGTCCTATTGACCTTGCGTGCATCTTGTCGTCAACCATATGGCCGAGTTTGATCATATAGATGACACCGACAGTCGCAGGCTGGTCGAACCAGTCTCCTGTGCCTCCGTCCCTGAGGTAGGTCTTTCCGTAACGAGGAAGTCCTGCCTTGTCCGTGTAGTCGCAGATGTCCTTGAGTGTCGCACCGTCGAAGATCGGCGTGCTGAACTTCAGTCCGAGTTCCGCTCCGGCCCATCCGAGGACCGTCTCGTAAATCTGTCCGAGGTTCATTCGTGAAGGCACTCCCAGAGGGTTGAGCACTATGTCAACCGGTGTTCCGTCTGCGAGGAACGGCATGTCCTCGTCACGGACAACCTTTGCCACGATACCTTTGTTTCCGTGGCGGCCGGCCATCTTGTCACCCACTCTGATCTTGCGTTTCTTGGCGACATATACCTTTGCCAGCTGCATCACACCGTTAGGAAGTTCATCGCCGACCTTGATCTTGTCGAGCACCCTCTTGTGCCTTGCGAGTTCCTCCTTGTATGCTATGCAGTAGTTGTTGATAAGTTCCCTTATCAGCGTGTTGGTGTTCTTGTCTGAAGTCCACTTGGTCGAGTTTATGTCCTGATAGTTGATCGAGCGGAGGTCATCCATAGTGATTTCCTTCCCTTTCGGGATTATCTCGACACCATACAGGTCGCTCACGCCCGCGCTCTTCTTGCCTTCGGCGAGCACGGAAAGTTTGCTGACGAATTTCTCCCTGAGGGCTTCAGCCTTCTTGTTGAACTCCTCCTCTGCCTTGCCTGTCTTTGCGTTCTGGTCAGCCTTGGCGCCTCTCCTGTTGCTCTCTTTTGCAACCTTTGAATAGAGGGCGGTCCCGATGACAGTACCGCTGAGTGACGGGGTGGCCTTGAGAGAGGCATCCTTCACATCTCCTGCCTTGTCGCCGAAGATGGCGCGGAGAAGTTTCTCCTCAGGTGACGGATCGCTCTCTCCCTTAGGAGTGATCTTTCCGATCATTATGTCGCCCGGCTCGATATGCGCTCCTATCCTGATGATGCCGTTCTCGTCGAGGTTCCTTGTGGCATCTTCGCTGACATTAGGTATGTCGGAGGTAAGTTCCTCCATACCGCGTTTGGTGTCACGGACTTCGGTGATATATTCATCAACGTGGACAGAAGTGAGGATATCCCAGCGTATCATCCTTTCGGAAAGGACGATGGCGTCCTCATAGTTGTAACCTTTCCAAGGCATAAACGCCACTTTCAGGTTGCGCCCGAGGGCAAGTTCGCCGTTCTGGGTTGCATATCCCTCAGTCAGGATCTGCCCAGCCTCCACCTTGTCGCCTTTCCTTACGATAGGCTTGAGGAGGATGGTCGTGCTCTGGTTGGTCCTGCGGTAGATAGGGAGTTTATATACCGTGATGTCAGGAGAGAAACTTACGAACTTCTCGTCGTCTGTCCTG
>JBJEJS010000442.1:0-6322 GCA_051878235.1 Candidatus Cryptobacteroides sp. | reverse complement strand
AAGACGGAATTTCCAGGACATCCTGAGGGTCTCCCCTTCTGCCGCGACCATTGATGCAGGAGACTTTGAATCAGTCTTGATCTCGTTACGCTGACGGTCTGTGACATCAGCAAGTCCCCTGTCGTCGTCATTTTCTATATGAAGATAAAAATCGAAGACCCATTTTTTCAGTTCAGTGTCATAACTCTGCCGGATGTGGCGGAAAGGGGCCGAAGAATGTTCCCCTGAAAGGTCGGGCGTCTCGTAATTGTAACCTGAAGACAGAATCAGTTCGTAAGTGGATTCGTCCTTGCCGTCAGCGGTCAGCATACCTTCCTTGATTTCGGCCGGGTCATTTTCCTGCCCCTCCTCATCATTGATGTCAGGCTGATTCCCACTGGTGTCCTCCTCCCCTTCAGGTTTCCTCACGGGATCGGGTATCACAAAATCACTTCCGCAGGCGATGCATAGCATCACAAGGCTTGCCACGACAAAATTCCTCGATTTCATTGCATTAAAGTTTCGCAAGTTTATAATTATCTCTTATTATGAGGCTTGTACGGTTTGCGAAACTTCTTCCTGCCGCACATTTCTCATATAACCTTTGTATTTATAAAAGTTTTTCTAAATTTGCAGTGCCGGATTGGTTAACCAATTTTTGCAAATATATTGAAATAAACTAAAAACCAATACAAATGAGCACAAAAAAAATTCTTGCCGCAGCGCTCTGCTGCGCCATTTCATCTCTGTTTATGACATTTGCGTCAGCACAGGACAAACAGGTGACCAACAGATACTCGATGAAACTCAAGGAAAAGGGTGACGGGACCTACGAACTGATGTACGGCTACAAATATGCGAGATTCATTGATTTGAGCCCGCTTGAGGACCTTCTGGTGCCATATACATATCAAAGTGACAAGCTCAACGGGAAACTCTACAACAAGACGCAGACGGAGGTTGTCACATTCAAGAAATATGACGGTTATGAGTTGAAGATTGCCATAGACAAGGCCGTTACTGACTCCCCTGCACCGGTGATGTTCTATTGTCACGGAGGCGGATGGGCAAGAGGGGACTTCGAATCAGGAAGGACTCTTTCGAAATATATGGCTCAGCAGCACGGGATAACAGGTGTCAGGGTTTCATATACCCTTGCTCCTCAGGACGGTGCGAATGTGGAAGTGTCGATTCAGGATGTTCTGGATGCCGTCGCTTTCATTAAGAAGAATGCCGCACAGTACAACATCGACCCTTCAAGAATCGGTTTCCTCGGCAATTCGGCAGGAGCGCATCTTGCCGCCTGCGCGGCTATGAAGACAGATGAGGCAAAGGTTTTTGTTGGATATTCCGGAGTATATGACCTCACTAACACCGCAATCACCACAAAGACCAAGGATGAGCAGAGGAAGGCATATTTCTTTAATCTCGATCCGGCCGCGTTGGCAAAGGCCTCCCCTGCCCTGATGCTCAACAAAAAGAAAAAGATAGACGCGCTGATTGTCTGCGGGACTGCCGACTGCACGGTCGAATGCAGCCAGAGCGAGAATTTCGCCGCCGCTCTCAACGCCCTGAAGGGCTCTACGGCCGAACTGCTGGAATATCCTTATTATGACCACAACCTCACATCCAAGTCGTCCGACAAGATGGAGGAGATCTTCTTCAAGGCCGCTGATTTCATCGCTGCACATCTATAATTCCTATAAAAAAGCGAAGCCCCCCAAAGGATTTGTCTCCTTTGGGGGGCTTCAGCATTGTGGCAGCAGGCTATTCACCGCAGAAACGGCTTACGGCCTTCAACCTGGTGAGGAAATCCTCAGGGACCTTGCCGGTGGCGACAAAGGCAGAAACCATCGCGTCAAGATCCATCGCCTTGAGGTGTGAAGCGGCCTGCTCCGGATGCTCCGTGAGGAAACTTCCGCACTGGGCCACCCTCAGGAACTCGTCAGGCAGCATAGCATAACGGTCAACATTCCTGTTGTACATATATTTCACATCGGAAGTGATTGCGGCAACCCTTTTCACGAGTCCTTTCCGTCCGTCAAGGAGTCCGCGTGAGTTCTCCTCAGGAAGGATGCACTCAATGTTGACTTCACCATTCACAGGGGCAGCCTCCAAAAGAAGCGTTGCGGTGAGGTTCATCCCGTCGTATCCCCATTCACCGTCCTTGGCAAACCGTGCGTAAGGCACTTCCTTTCCGTTCACCTTAATGCTCTGCGGAGGCAGGACTCCCTCGAAGACAATCCTGAGCCTGCGCTCAAGAGGCATACCCTTGTAGGAGCCCTCCGCAGGTGACACTGTCATACGGATGACATTCCCGTCGGTCTGTTTCACCACTTTGGTGGTGGTGAAATCCGTGACATACGCCTGGGTGACTCCGTCATCGGCATAAACCGAAAGTTCCGATTTGCCCTCACCTGGAATGACGAGAAGATATAGTTCGTCGTCAGAAGTCTGGAGGTTCATTATCTTGTCGGAAGCGAGCGGAATCACGCTTCCAGCCTTAACATAGTACGGATTCTCATTTATTGTGTAATACAATGTGCCGAAGGTGCCTCCACTGATCATCCTGCCTGTCGCCATATCGTACCAGTCGTTGCCCTCAGGAAACCACATCTTTCTCGCGGACAGTGAGGTGAGCGTGTCCGCAGTGGTGTCTATGACGGTCACGAGTATGTCGTCCCCGAACATATACTCCTGATTCATCGTGTATGCCAGATCCTCCTCCGGATAGTCGTAGTACATAGGACGGCAGATGGAGATTCCCGTGTCGTAGGTCTGGCGCGCGGCATTGTAGATGTAAGGGGAAAGGGAATATCGCAGGCGGACGGACTCCCTGAGAGTCTCAAAATATTCCGGGAACATCCACATCCTCCTCTCAAGGAAAGCGGACTTGGTGCTGTGGGTCTTGAAAATCGGGGTGAAAACGCCGTATTGGAGCCACCTTGTGAACATCTCCGGATCGGTCGGCGCATCCTTCTGCTGCATATGCCCTCCGATGTCGTGTCCCCAATAACCGTAACCTACATTGGAAGCGGTGGCAGTGAAATAAGGAAGATAACCGAGCACCTGCCAGGTGTCGTAGGTGTCTCCCGAGAATCCGATCTGGTAGCGGTGGCTGCCGATGCCTCCCCACCTGTGGTAAATCATAGGACGCTCCGCATTCTTGCCCTCGGACTCCCCTCTGCGGACCTTGTCGTCGAAGAATGTCCTGTTCAGCCAGAATGTGTTGTTCAGGGTCGGCATATATTTGCAGTATTTCCACTGCTGCCAGTCAAGCCACCAGAAGTCAACCCCCTTATTCTCCAAAGGATGTATCACAGAGTTGAAATAGGCCTCAGTCCAGTCCCTGTCACTTATCCTGAACGGAACTGCCGCCTTGCTTCCGTCCTCTTTGACATATCCTTGTGGACCGTCATATTCAGAAGTGCGTGAGGTGTAGTCCTTCACGAAACGCCCGTAACATTCCTCATAAGGCTGTATGCCTGAAGCGGGATGCAGGTTAAGGGATGTCTTCAGACCGAGATTGTGAAGTTCCTGAAGGAAATTCTCAGGCGACGGGAACAGTTCCTTCTGCCAGGTGTATCCTGTCCATCCGATACGCTGCCCGAACTCGTCCTTTGCAGGCTTGTCCCTGCGGAGCCCCCAGGTCTCGTGCCAGTCCATATCGACGACCATCACATCCATAGGAATACCCATAGAACGGATCATCTTGGCAAGGTCAATGAACTCATAGTCGGAATATTGCCAATAGCGCGACCACCAATATCCGAAAGCGAACTTCGGAGGAAGGGGAATCCGTCCCGCCACCTTGGTGAAATCGGCAAGAGCCTGTTTGTAGTCGTGTCCGTAGGCAAAAATATAGAGGTCATTCCTTTCTACGGTGTCCCTCTCCTCCACCCAGGTCTTCCAGTCGCTGTCGTCCTCACGGAGCACCTGTCTTGCGCTCTCGTCCAGAATCGCCCAGCCGTCCCTTGAGAGTATTCCCTTGTCATACGGCTCTTTGGTCTTCACCCCGTCGCACCCGTCAAGGGTCCTCGTAGTGCCGAGCAGGTTGCCTGATTCGTCAGCCCCTGGAGTCCAGACAACCTTCCTCACCCCTTTCGGAGCCTTAGGGTCGGCCATTGTGAACTCCACCTTCAGGTTCTCGGGAGAGAATGAGGCAGGACCCTTATAGGTCAATGTAAGGGCGGAAGTCCTGATGCTGACCCCATCCTTTTTCATCTGTGTGCGGAATTCAGGAACATCAAGCCTGCGGTTGACGACCGCAAGGGTGGCCCTGTCCTCGAACTGTCCGTCGGCAGACCACTCCATTCTGACGAGTCTCGGAGTGAGCACCGTGAAACGGGCATTCCCGCAGGTCACAACGGCAGCAGGATCAGCGACAGGCTCGTATGCCTGCGCATACGACAAAATGTTGCCTGAGACGAGGATGGCGGCAAGCAACAAAAGTGCTTTAAGATTTCTTTTCATAAGTTTCAATTTTGCTTCTGCAAATTTATGAATAAAAGAGCCACTTCCCGCATTACCGCTTTTTTAATATAGGCAACATATAGGAAGTGACACCAAATATATAGATTATTTTTTACAAAATATACAATCCAGTAGGCCGGAAGGCAGGAATCATCTTTGGAACATATATGTTATATCTTCGAGAGATATTGATTTTCCGCCATTCCGGATGACCTTGTGGAACCTCTGGTTCGTGTCCGGTGAATCAAGAGGACCGCACTCGGGAATGAAAGGGCCTGTCTTGACATAATCATAGCAGGAAAGGACGGAGAGATCCTCCGGAAGCGGCCTTCCTGAATACCAGCAGGTCTTCAGCCCTTTCTCACGCACCTGCACGGCAAGCGCGCACACCGCCTCGGGCTCCGCATCACCTCCCATAAAGGAGACACAGGAGATTCCCGGATGGGCATCAATCAGTTTGTCAAGGGAAACCGCATCAAGAGGCGTTCCGAAATCATCCGCAAGATATTCAGAATGGCATCCCCTGCAATGACAAGGACAGTTGGTTATGTTTATCGCTAAGGCAATCTCGTCGGGGACCTCCCTGAAGACCACCTTCACATCGGCATATTTCAACATAGATTATTTTACCTCCTTAGCGTAATATCTCTGCTTTGCCTCGGCGTGGCGGTACTTGTCAAAGTTCTCGACAGGGCGAAGGAACCCGATGACCCTTGTCCATTGGCGCATCGGAGCACCGCAGACAGGACATTTGTCCATAGGCTTCTTCACGATATGATGGCAATTGAGATTGGTGCATTCGCTGTTAGGGACATTAAAGGTGAAATATGATGTCCCGTTGGCAATCGCAAAGTCCACAAGTTTGGAATACTGCTCCTTGGAGAGGTGCTCCTCAAGATTGCAGTGAAGTCCGACTCCTCCGTCAAGAAGTTCCGTGAACTCGCGGCCGTGAAGCCTGAACTTGTCGAGGACATCCGTGTCGGTGTCGTTGGCGAGATAGAAGTACGAATTGTACAGGATCCTGCCTTCAGGAATCCAGTATCCGTCTTCCTTGTCCCAGTTGAGATTCTTTGAGGACAGGCCTTCGGCAGGCACGAACTCCTGGTTGAAGAGGAACTTCCTGTCTTTGCTGTGAAGTTTGTTCTGCTCGCTGATCGTGCCTGTGACAAGACGGCAGAAGTCACGGTACTGCGGATTGTAACTGCATTTCATTCCGAGGAACTCCGCAGCCTCATTGATGCCGTTCTCCCCTATCGTGCTGTAGAGTTTGTTCATCTTGATGTAGCCCGCATTGGATGCCGTCAGCATACCTGCCTGCTCCGTCTCGTAAAGAAGCGTCTTGTAGGCGATGTGATAGGTATAGACCCTTTCAAGAATCCCGATGAAATAGGTCTTGAAACTGTCTGTGTTCTCAAAGAAGTGTTCCTTGAGGTAACTGCGCGTAAATCCGTTCTCACGAGCCCAGTTCTGTGTGATTCTGTTCAAGTTCAATGTAATCACATTCGCACTTCCCGTCTGCACTCCGGTAAGTCCGTTTGTAAACGAGAAGGTGTTCTCGTTGATCTCGTTGCGCAGGCGGCAGCAACTTGCAAGGGCATTCGGATTGTCGCTGAGATAGGTGAAGAAGGAATGTCCCTCAGCATACATCTCACAGGTCAGGGCCTTGTAGTCCTGGTCAAGCACATCCTTTCCGTCGGTCAGAAGCGCCATCGTCTCCACAGGGAAAGTCAGAAGGGTCTTCGTCCTCTCATTGTTGAACCATTTGAGGAAGAATCTCTGAAGGAAGTCCACACGCTCCCACACAGGCTTTGTCCCGTCAGGGAAGGCGAACTCGTCGAACAGGGCGTGCCAATAGTTCTTGTCGTAATAG
>JBJEJS010000441.1:0-6339 GCA_051878235.1 Candidatus Cryptobacteroides sp. | reverse complement strand
CTCCACTGATGCATATACCGTAATCGACCAGGAAAACAAGGAAGTCAACATATACCACATTTCCGACGCCGCTTTGTTGGGAGAACTTTCGTTCACCTGCAATTCAGGGTATTCGACCACCCTTGAAGGTGAGTGGCCGACAAAGACCTTGAAATGTACTAAGTATGATGATGTTGTGGAATATTCCGTGAATCTGGTTGACTATGTCGCTTCCGATGACACCTACAGGATGACGGACAAATTCACAGCCCAGACCTGGTCCCTGAAATGGAACGACGAGTTCAAGGCCGCGAGCCTCGACCCGAACACCTGGAAACAGATTCCTGCGGGAACTTCTGCCTGGAACTGCCAGATGGATGCGACTAATGCGGATCTCGTAGCTTGTGATCCGGAGAACAGTCTTGTCAATCTCATAGCAAAGAAAGGAACCAATGGTACGACGGTTGTTGACGGTTATCCGATAAGTGAAGGCTATGTGACAGGAGGAATCCAGACAAGGGGACTGCATCCTTTCAAACTTGATGACGCGACTTACACACGCATCGATGTCAGGGCATTGGTTGATGCCGGCAAGGGCTTCTGGCCTGCAATCTGGATGGTGAATAATGAGGACACTTCGGACTATCTCTTCTATGGAGGAGAACTTGACATCTGCGAGTTCCAGGCGGAGACCAGATCAATTTTAGTCTCTCCTTACTCAAAGTTGACACCATCGGTGTACCAGACTTTCCATACGAAGAATACTCAGGACAACAGCAAGACTACTGAGACATCGACTGACGCTTGGCATATTTATTCAGTTGTGGTCTCCGCTTCAGGTGTGGATTACTACATTGACGGAGTCAAGACCCACAGCCTTGAATCAAGTTCAGAACAGGAAGATTATCCATTCTATGGATATAAATTCGGCTATGACCTCAGGCTCTCAAGCCAGCTTGCAAGTACAGTTTTGCAATGGCAGGGACAGAGCCTTCCGGAGGCAGACCAGTTGAACTTCAAGATTGATTTCGTAAGATATTACACGGCAGACTGATGAAAAGAACCATTCTTGCCTTCCTGGTCTTTCTGAGCATCGCTTCGGGGGCCAAGGTCAGGAATTCCCGGACTGACTTTGCACGGCAGGCGCTGCAGCCTGCCGTGCAAAGCGGGATTCTTCCGGGGGCAATCAGCGTTTTGTACAACAACGGAGTGCAGGAGACCTGCTGCATAGGTTATGCTGATACCCGGACAAAAAGGCCCATCCGGCTTGACAATGTCTTTATGCAGTGCTCCCAGACAAAGGGTTTCTGCGGGGTGACGATGGCTAAACTTGTGGAGGAGGGCAAGGTGAGTCTTGACGACCCTGTCTCGAAATATCTTCCTGAGTTCGGCACTCTCTGGATTAAGGAGAGTTCCACGGACAGCACCATCACCCTCAGAAAGGCAAAAAATGTCCTGACAATCAGAATGTTGCTCAACCACACGGGCGGTTTCCCGTTTGAGTGCAGTGCAAAGAGAAATGATGTGCGCGGAGGAGGATGGAGCGGAGGAGGGCCGCTGAGGCAGATTGCCAGTGTCGCCGCCGCCAGTCCGATCAGGTTCGAGCCGGGCACGCGGGTGCGCTATTCAAACACGGGAATTGACATTGCGGCTGCCGTCATCGAGGTTGTCACAGGCAAGAAATGGGAACAGTACTTAAAGGAGACCGTTTTGGACCCTCTCGGGATGAAGGACACCTGGTTTTGGCCGACCGACAGACAACTCAAACGCAAGATTGAACTTTACAGGGTGTTCGAGGATGCTCCTGCAGAACTGGTGGAGGAGAATCCCTGGCAGCAGCGCCCATACAATGACTCCCACGTGTTTGCTTCCGCAGGTGCAGGCCTCTGGACCACTGCCGCTGACCAGTTGAAGTTCTACAAGATGCTGATGAATTTGGGCATCGGTGACAATGGAGTGCGGATTCTAAAGGAAGAGACCGTTAAGAATCTGCTTGCGGTGACCTCGCGTCCCGAAGGGATGGAGGGATATTCGCTTGGATTCTCCACCCACGTTCCGGACAGCGATAATGCCTGGTTCGGACACGGAGGGGCCTGGAATACAAGTTGTCACGTGAACTGGCACAAGAAGCAGTTGTGGCTTCTTGTGGTCCAGATTTCGGAAGGCCCGACACCTTGGAAAGAGGAACTTTGGAAGGCGCATCGGGAGTTTTTCAAGGCGACAGTTGACAATTCTACAGTCCAGTCCTACACCGGCCGTACACAATAATGAATATACCATACCGTAAGGCAGAATAGTACATATACCGTTAGTACATATACCGTAAATCACAATATTACATATTCCGTAATCAATATACCGAAATAAAAACAGACCAATGAGCAAATCATACGAAATCGCCCGCGAACGCTATGCGGAGCAGGGCATCGACACCGAAAAGGCGCTCACCCGACTTCAGGACTTCCATCTTTCGATACATTGTTGGCAGGCTGATGATGTGGCGGGCTTTGAGGGTGCAGGAGAACTTACTGGAGGTATCCAGGCAACAGGAAACTATCCGGGCAAGGCCCGCAATGTCGATGAACTTCGCTCCGACATACTGAAGGCGATGAGCCTGATTCCTGGAAACCACCGCCTCAATCTGCACGAAATCTATGGCGAGTTCGGGGGGAAAAAGGTTGACAGGAATGAAGTGGGCGTAGAGCATTTCCAGGGCTGGATTGACTGGTCAAGGGAAACGGGCATTCCGCTTGATTTCAACTCCACATCCTTCTCGCATCCTTTGAGCGGGAATCTGTCCCTTTCGAATCCGGATGAGGGCATCCGGGAGTTCTGGATTGAGCACACAAAACGCTGTCGTGACATCGCGGATGCAATGGGTAAGGCGCAGGGAGACCCCTGCATAATGAATGTCTGGGTGCACGACGGGTGTAAGGACTTGTCTGTCAATCATATGATGTACCGTGAACTTCTCAGGGATTCACTTGACAGGATTTTCGGGCAGAAGAAGGAGAATATGAAGGACTGCATCGAGGGCAAGGTCTTCGGAATCGGTCTTGAGAGTTTCACTGTGGGCTCACACGATTTCTATACTGCGTATGCGGTGAAGAACAACAAAATACTGACCATCGACACGGGGCATTATCATCCGACGGAGTCTCCGGCCGACAAGGTTTCCGCAGTACTCCAGTTCGTGCCTGAGTTGATGCTCCACGTGAGCCGTCCTGTGAGATGGGATTCTGACCACGTCACGCTTATGGATGACTCCACTCTTGAACTTTTCAGCGAGATTGTCCGTGCAGAAGCCACTGACCGCGTGCATTACGGTCTTGACTATTTCGACGGGGCAATCAACCGCATAGGGGCCTATGTCATCGGCTCGCGTGCCGCTCAGAAATGTATGCTCCGCGCGCTTCTTGAGCCTGTCGGCGCCATCCGCAAATGGGAACTCGAAGGTGAGACCTACAAGGTGCTGACGCTTATTGAGGAGAGCAAGGCGATGCCTTGGGGAGCGGTTTATGATGAATTCTGCGAGCGGAACAATGTGCCGTCCGGAGGTGCTTTTATGAATGACATTGACCTGTACACCAGGGAATTCACTTCAAAACGGTAAGTTGGTATGGAACTGGTGGCAGGACTTCTGATTATTGCTGTCGGCGCATTCGCCCAGAGCAGCAGTTATGTCCCGATCAACAAGATCAAGGACTGGAGTTGGGAGAGTTACTGGCTTGTGCAGGGCATCTTTGCCTGGATTCTGTTCCCGCTTGTGGGGGCATTCCTGGCTGTTCCTGCGGGTGAGAGCCTTTTCGGACTCTTTGCGGCAAATCCCCGTGAAAGTCTGCTGACAATTCTCTTCGGAATGTTGTGGGGAGTCGGCGGACTGACATTCGGACTGAGTATGAGGTATCTGGGTGTCGCGCTCGGGCAAAGCATCGCCCTTGGCACCTGCAGCGGTCTTGGGGCCATACTGGGTCCTGTCTTCACCGGGCATACCTCAGACCTGACCTCCTCTGTGATTATCGGCGTGGCCGTGACTCTTGCCGGGATAGCAATCATCGGTGTCGCGGGTGCGATGAAGGCTGCATCACTCCCTCGGGAGGAAAGGGAGAAGTCTGTCAAGGAGTTTAATTTCGGCAAGGGAATCACTGTGGCCCTGCTTGCGGGATTTATGAGCGCCTGCTTCAACATCGGCCTGAGTTTCGGGGCGGACCTGCACTGGTCACAGACAAAGGAGATTTTCCGCAGTCTTCCTGCCACTCTCCTTGTAACTTTGGGAGGATTCGTCACCAATGCGTGTTACTGTCTTTACCAGAACAGGAGAAACAGGACTTTCTCCGACTATCGCGACGGCAGGCTTTGGAAGGTCAACATCCTTTTCTGCGCCCTTGCAGGCCTTCTGTGGTACAGCCAGTTCTTCGGTTTGAGCCTGGGCAAAGGCTTCCTCGGGGACTATCCTGTCCTGGTCACCTTCAGCTGGTGCATCCTGATGGCCCTGAACGTGACCTTCTCCAATGTCTGGGGCATAATCCTCAAAGAGTGGCGCGGCGTTCCGGGCAAGGCCATAGCCGTGCTTGTCCTCGGGCTTGCCGTGCTTGTCTTCAGCACTTTCCTCCCGGAACTGCTCTGAGCACAATGACTTCAATGGCTACTTTGAGCGCAAGGCCTTCGATGAGTGCGATGACGGTAATGTGTGCGATTCCTGCACTGGCTGCAATGACTGGTCCTGGCAGAATCTTTTGTGAAATTCATTGGGCACACGAGTCGGCCATAGACACTGTTCCAACACCATTTCCTGTTCCGAATGCGGCAATTTCGCCTCATTCGGAACATCAACCGCCACTACACAGCATATACACGCGATTCTTGTGCCGGATGAATTTCACGGGAAGCCTCTCCCGCCCTCCCGGCTTCATCGCACCCAGCCTCCCCTCGTCAAGCCCGGCCTGACTGGGCATCTCTTCCCGAACAATAATACCGAATATCCTTAAAGACCCTTTAAAAAATGAAAAAGACCAACACCGCCTATGTTATTTTCCTCTCCGCTGTAGCCGCTATAGGAGGAATCCTTTTCGGCTATGACACTGCCGTCATCTCTGGAACAACTGCCATTGTCAAGGCACAGTTTGCCTTGAGCGACATCAGGGAAGGATGGTATGTCGGATGTGCGCTCATCGGATCCATTTGCGGAGTCCTGGCAGCGGGCACGCTCAGCGACTATCTGGGCAGAAAACTGACAATGCTGATTTCAGCTGCCCTGTTCAGCATTTCGGCCATCGGATGTGCCTTGTGTACGGGGTTTGACTCCCTTGTCGCCTACCGGATTGTCGGAGGCGTGGGTATCGGCATCGTTTCGATAGTCTCTCCCATTTACATTTCGGAGGTTTCGCCTGCGAAAATCAGGGGCACGCTAGTGTCGCTCTACCAACTGGCGGTGACCGTGGGCTTTTTGCTCGCTTATCTTGCGAACTGGGTGATAGACTTGAATGTCGATCCGTCCATCACCGGTCCCGATGTGACCCTTTGGCAGAAGGTTATGCACACGGAGGCCTGGAGGGGGATGCTGGGCAGCGAGACCGTTCCGGCATTGTTGTTCTTTTTCATCATTTTCTTCATTCCGGAGAGTCCGAGATGGCTTGTGACCAAGGGACGCTACGGGAAGGCCTCCTCCGTTTTCGGCCGGATCTATGCCGATGCTGATGAAGTCCAGACCCAGATAGCCGTCACCAGGAATTCTTTGGACACCGAGAGCAAGTCGGATTGGGCCTCGCTTCTGAAACCGGGCATTTTCATTGCCGTGCTTGCCGGAAGCGCCATTGCCATCCTGGGACAGTTTATGGGTGTCAATGCAGTGCTTTACTACGGGCCGAAGATTTTTGCGGACGCCGGTCTGGAGAATCCGATGTTTTCCACTGTTCTCGTTGGAGTTGTCAACACTGTGACTACTGTTCTGGCTGTGTTCATTATTGACCGCGTGGGGCGCAAGCAGTTGATTTACTGGGGAGTGTCAGGAATGATAGTGTGCCTGTTGTGCATCGGTGTCTATTTCCGGTGGGGAGAGGCACTCGGTCTGGCCAACGGTTTTATGCTGTTCTTTTTCCTTGCCTATGTGTTCTGCTGTGCGATTTCGATTTGCGCTGTCGTGTTCGTTCTCCTGTCGGAGATGTACCCCAACAGTGTCCGTGGCCGTGCGATGTCCATAGCCGGTTTTGCCCTCTGGATAGGGACTTACCTTGTGGGGCAGCTGACCCCTGTGCTACTCGGCTGGAGCCCGGCAGGCACCTTCTTCATCTTTGCAGTTATGTGCGCCCCATATATGCTCATAATGTGGAAAGTCATTCCGGAAACCACCGGCAAAACCCT
>JBJEJS010000440.1:0-6355 GCA_051878235.1 Candidatus Cryptobacteroides sp. | reverse complement strand
CTTAGGGTCACCTGCATTGGCGGCATCGTTCAGGTCACGCGCGTCGGAAGACACACAGGACAGTCCGAGGAAGCCGCTCTTCTTGTTGAGGACCTTGCTCATCGCAGCAGCGTCAAGACCTTCCTTCTCCTGGATATATGTCACGACATCAGGGTCAACGCAGCCGCTTCTTGTACCCATAATGACTCCCTCAAGCGGGGTGAATCCCATTGAGGTGTCGATGGACTTGCCGTTGGCAACCGCAGTGATTGAACTTCCGTTGCCGAGGTGGCAGGTGATTATCTTTGAATTGCCGAGGTCAATACCGGCGAATTTCGCACCTTTCGCAGAAACGAACTTGTGGCTCGTGCCGTGGAATCCGTAGCGGCGGATGCGGTATTTCTCATAATACTCGTAAGGAAGGGCATACATATAGGCGTATGACGGCATCGTCTGGTGGAAAGCCGTGTCGAAGACGGCCACCTGCGGAACTGATGGAAGAGCCTCGGTCACAGCCTTGATGCCAAGCAGGTTGGCAGGGTTGTGGAGCGGAGCGATGTCAGAGCATTTCTCAATCTGGGCAATAACCTGCGCGTCAATGAGTTTGCTGCAGAAGAAAGCCTCGCCTCCGTGTACGACACGGTGTCCCACAGCCTCGATGTCCTCAAGTGTCTCAAGGACTCCGTGCTCCTTGTCAAGCAACGCCTCAAGCACAGCCTTGATGGCCACCGTATGGTCGGCAATCGGCATTTCCCTGAGAAGTTTCTCCTTTCCGGCAGCCTGATGTTTGAGGCAGCCCACCTCCATTCCTATTCTCTCAACAAGACCTTTGGCAAGAAGATCATAGACATCATCTCCCTTCATATCAAGCAACTGGTACTTGAGAGAGGAACTTCCGCAATTCACTACAAGTATTATCATAGTTCAGAAAAAATTGTTAATAATCAACAGTTTTTGGTCATAATGCCCGCAAAGTTAAAAAATTTATCACTACTTTCGCAAAAAATCAAAACTAAATGGACCTGAAGCGAAGGACTGTGGGGTTGACGCTTCCGTTCATCTTTGGAGATGCCGCCGCAATCTTTTGCGGCACAAAGTTTTATCATTGGACAGACGGACCTGTGACCGCAGGATGCGTAGTGCTCGCCGCCCTGGCATTCCTTTCATTCCGCATCGTCATAGACATCAGAAAAGGGGACATCTCCGCACGGGACACCCTCCTGACGGCAGCCTGCGTCTTCCTCTGCGGATTCTTCTGCGGCCTGGCGGCGTCCCTCCCGACGGCAGGTCCCGTCCCGAATCCCCTTGAGGAGTTCCTCTCCGATGCGAGGAATGCCCTGACAGGGTCAGTCAGTGCGGCAGGATTCAGGGACGGACGCTGTGAGGCAATTGTCCGCGCCCTCCTCACGGGTGACCGTTCACTTTTAGACCCCGGCACAAAAGCGGCATTCCGAGGCAGCGGAGCCTCGCACATCCTCGCCCTCTCGGGATTCCACCTCGGAATCATTTATCTTCTCCTGTCCAAGTCGCTTGCCCCAATAGGAAGAAGCCCTGCGGCAATCAAGGTGAAGTCAGCCGTAATATGCCTTGCGACAGGATTCTACTCCGTCCTGAGCGGAGGCTCCCCCTCCATCGTCCGCGCCTTCCTGTTCATCCTTCTGAACGAAGCCTGCTCAATGTCCTTGAGAAAGCCTCAGGGAGCGGGCCTTCTGTCAGCCTCCCTGATGCTCCAACTTACATTCTCCCCTTTGACAATCACCACAATAAGTTTCCAACTTTCCTATTTGGCAATGAGCGGGATTGTCTTCATTTTCCCCGCAATGAAAGAATGGTGGGGAGGGAGGAAAGGCATCCTGAAAAAAATCTGGGAGACCTGCGCCCTCGCAATTTCCTGCCAGGTCTTCACCGCCCCTGCCGTCTGGGCATATTTCGGGACCTTTCCGACCTATTTCCTGCTGACCAATCTGATAGCCACCCCTTTGGTGACCTTGATAATGTTCCTGTCACTCGCCGCGACAGCCCTTTCCGCAGCAGGAGCCTGCCCGGAAATCCTTGTGTCAGCCGATGAGAAATTGATAAAAGCCCTGTTGTTCTGCCTCGAGACCATCAGTTCCCTTTGACCGGGAGCGCCTGGCTGCCCGAAGACTTCCAGCAGCACAGGGAATCCCCGCAGGCATAAATCAGATAGCCCTCATAATCGGGGTCAGTCTCAAGAAACCTCTTCGCATCTTCCGTCCCGATGACCATACAATATGTCGCCACGGCATCAGCGGAGGTGGCGTCAGCGGCAATCACAGTCGCGCTCAACAGCGAATGGGACACGGGATATCCTGTCCTCGGGTCAACCGTATGGGCATATTTCTTCCCGTCCTTGACATAGAACTTGCGGTAATTCCCCGAAGTGACGATCCCGCAGGGTCCCCCGCCGGTGCTGAATGTCTCCTGCAGATCTGCCCCGGGAGTGTCATTCCCGTCCACAGGCCTGTCTATGCCCAGTCTCCAGGGTTTCCCGTCAGGATTGACCCCGTCACAGAAAATCTCCCCGCCGATGTCCACCAGCATATCCTTCACCCCGATTGAATACAGATGGCGCGCCACAAGATCCGCCGAATATCCCTGCGCTATCGCATTGAAATTCAACACCGGAGACGGAATCTCCCTTTTCAGCAGCCTCCCTGGCTCCAGAATCCCGTCCCCGTCAAGGGCCTCCTCAAGAGTCCCGCACAGGGCATCCATCCCGCAATTCTCCCGCAGGTCCTCAACCTCCTGGTCCGTCGGGAAGCCGTTCCCCTTGAAACCGAAGCCCCAGGCATCGAAAAGCGGACCCGCAGCGACATCGAAAGCCCCGCCTGTAAATTCGTAAAATTTATAGGAAATGTCATACAACTCCCTGAAAATCAAATCAGGGGCGACAGGCTCCCCCGCATTGAACTTTGAAAGGAGCGAACTGCGGTTGTAGCCCGACACGGAATTGTCAATTGCCAGAAGGACCGAATCAATGGAAGCCTTGATTGCCTCGGGAGCGACGGCGACACGGCCCTGGGGCCCGTCCATATTCAGTTTTACGGTATATGTGCCCCCTTGGGCATATCCCGTTATTGAAATATATCCCTCTTTCGGCGCGCACGCGACGAAAAGAAGGGACAAAGCCACAGAAAGACATATATTCCGTAAATATGAAACTTGACCCATATATACCATATATTATATATAAAATAAGAAATATGAGATATGTCCTTCGCCGTAAGGCAAAGTATTTGTACAAAGGTAGCGGTTTTTCATAAAAAATCACCATCTTTGCAAGATGGACTATTGTTGAATATATTTGAAGCGACAGATAATGAGATCCGGAAGATTCACAACACTAATCATCTGCATTGCCGCAGTCTGCGCGGCGATTTCCTGCAAAAAGGACGAGGAGGACACCACTTTGCCGTCATTGACAGGTTATCCTGCGTTCAGCATTCCAGAGTACATCCTGCCGAACAGCACGCACACGATGGTCTCGACAGGGGTCACACATCCTGACGGGGAGATTATGGGGTGCTACTGGAAAGTCAGCCCTGATATGGAGGCGAGCGACACGACGGCACGGTACGGCGAGGAAGGCGGAAAATACGAGTTCTCCTTCAATTTCGGAGAGGAGCTCCAGACACACACAGTGACCTGCACCTATTATGCGACAGGATATTACAGCACCTCATCCTCAAAGACGACCGTGACGGTCAAGGGAGGTGTCGACGGCTCGCTGACAGGGACAGGCATCACCCCGCTCTCGGACACTCTCGTGACTGACAGACGCGACGGGAAGAAATACTACATCACGGTGGCAGGCCAAAGGGAATGGTTCAGGCAGAATCTCGCATACGAGGGCGAAATAAAGGACGGGGATGCCGTCATTAGCGGAGTTCCGTTCCGCAATGCCGAGGCAATGTCAGATGTGCTGGGTCTGTTCTACACACACAAGGCGGCTTTGAAGGCCTGCCCTGAGGGATGGAGGGTGCCTTTTGAGGAGGATTGGGCCTCACTCGCGAAGGTGGTCGCCTCAAGGGACAGGCTTCAGGGGGATTTCCAGTTCATTTCGGGGAAAGACTTCAAAGGGGTCGCAGGAGGACTGATGGCGGACACCTATTTCAACGGGACAAAGATGTGGGAGTTCTGGCCGTCCGTCAAAATCACCAATTCGTCAAGGCTCGGGGCTGCGCCGGCAGGATATGCGGACTACCCTTCCACATTCATCGGCGTGAACGAATACGCGGCTTTCTGGTCGCAGGATGCTGTTGACGGACAGGGACTTTACAGGTACATCTATGTGGACGACCCTGATTTCAGGGTTGCTGCCGCAGGGGACTCCTTCGGGGCCAATGTGAGATGTGTCAGGAACCTGTCAGACGGGAGCGACTGGACGACAACCGCAGGCTTCCCGATCAATTGACGCAGTGCCGCAAAGCAGAACAAGAAGATATTATTGACACATTATTTGGAATAAAATGAAAAAAGGACTGATCACAATTTTGGTGATAGCCGCAGTGGTTCTCGCCGCATTCCTTTGGGTAAAAGGTGTTTACAATTCAATGGTGGCTGCCGATGAGGCAGTCGGGGCAGCCTGGTCACAGGTGGAGAATGTCTATCAGAGGCGTGCCGACCTGATACCGAATCTGGTCGCCACAGTGAAGGGTTACGCCTCACACGAGCAGGAGACTCTTGAGGGAGTGATTGAAGCCCGTTCAAAGGCGACACAGATAACTGTCGATCCGTCAGACCTCAGCGAGGATGCCATCGAGAAATTCCAGCAGGCTCAGGGTCAGCTCGGCAGCGCGCTCGGAAGGCTTCTTGCCCTGAGCGAGAGTTATCCGGACCTGAAGGCGAATGAGAACTTCAAAGAACTTCAGGCGCAGATCGAGGGCACTGAGAACAGGATTGCAACCGAAAGGATGAAATACAACGAGACCGCAAGGAAGTACAACACGATGGTCCGCAGTTTCCCTAAGAACATCATCGCCTCAATGTTCGATTTTGAGACAAAGGGATATTTCAAGGCGGCAGAAGGTGCCCAGGAGGCTCCTAAAGTTGAGTTTTAGGCAAATTCAGGAACATTGACGCTTTCCCGTGATGAACAGGTCACTTTTCAGAAGACTCCTGGTTATGGTCATCGGCATTGCCCTGCCGACGGCCGTTTTGGCATTGCCGTCCAAGCCGCAGCCTCCGAGGCTGGTCAATGACCTTGCGGGGATATTCACTCCGATGCAGACCTACGCCCTTGAAAGGGCATTGGTGGAATTTGACGACTCGACATCGAACCAGATTGCGGTGGTGACAGTCAATGACCTTGAGGGATACGAGCCTGACGAGTATGCGACAAGGCTCGGCATAGAGTGGCAGGTCGGCTCAGCCGAATTCAACAACGGAATAGTCGTACTGGTGAAGCCTAAGACCGCATCTTCCGGAGGAAAGGTCGCAATCAGCGTGGGCTACGGTCTTGAAGGGGCCATTCCTGACGCATACGCCAAAAGAATCATCGAGAACGAGATGATTCCGGCCTTCAAGGAAGGCGACTATTACGCCGGAGTCGAGAAGGCCTGCGTGATCCTTATGGGACTTGCCAAGGGAGAGTACGACTACGCTGACGAAGAAGAAGACGAGATCGGGCTGATGATAGTGGCTTTCTTCATCATCCTTTTCGTGATTCTCGTTTTCATTCTCATCCTTGCAGACAAAAAAGGTCACGGAGGAGGCAATGGCGGAAGTTCCGGAGGAGGACTTGACGATGTCACCAAAGGCATCATCATAGGCAATATCCTGAACAACACCGGAAGGCACTCCGGCGGCGGTTTCGGCAAAGGAGGAGGTTCTTTCGGAGGCGGATTCGGAGGATTCGGCGGAGGCTCCTTCGGAGGAGGAGGGGCAAAAGGAAGCTGGTAACGCTTCCCTCCCCTCAACAGCGAAAAAGACGGTAAAATTTTGTTTGGAAAACAAAAATTATATGTCTATATTTGCGCCCTGAAATTTTTATAAACTAAATATAAACAACAATGAAACAAGGAATTCATCCCGAAAACTACCGTCTTGTAGCTTTCAAGGATATGTCAAATGACACAGTGTTCATTACGCGCTCCTGCGCCAACACAAAAGAGACAATTGAGATCGAGGGCGTTGAGTACCCGGTCGTAAAGGTCGAGATTTCAAACACTTCCCACCCGTTCTACACAGGAAAGATGAAACTCGTGGACACCGCCGGCCGTGTGGACAAGTTCTACCAGCGTTACGCGAACAAGAAGAAATAAGACTCCAGAAGTCAACACCAAACAAGAGGATAGCCTGTTTTGATGTGCCCCCCAAAAGTTGGACGGTTTAACATTAAAAAGTCTATTGGTTA
>JBJEJS010000439.1:0-6361 GCA_051878235.1 Candidatus Cryptobacteroides sp. | reverse complement strand
ATTGGCCTGTTGAACCGTCTTACGACTGATCATATACCTGGAATTATAGATTTTTATGAAAAAATTCTTGTCAGTCGCATTCGCTCTTTTCTTCCTGGCCTTCGCACAAGGTCAGGAGAAGGAGCGTTATGTCAGGATAACCGGAGGCCCGTATCTGACGAATGTCACTTCAGACGGGTTTACGGTCGTGTTCACGACAAATATGGATGCTGTCAGTTGGGTGGAGATTGCCCCTGATGACGGCACGCATTTCTACAACACGCAGCGCAAGGCATATTATGACCTTCGCGGTCTTGGAAGAAGGCCTGTGGGGAGGACCCACAAGGTGACTGTCAAGGGACTGGAGAGCGGGACCTCCTACAGGTACCGCGCGATGGTGAAGGGTGTGCTCTCCCTTGAGAACCGCAAGAGCACGGTCTATACGGAGGGCTACGGGACGGACCTGAAGACACAGCCTTGCAAGGTGACCACGCTTTCAGACAGTTACGGCAAGGTAAAGTTCTCTATGGTGAATGACCTGCACGGGAACGACTCCGTGTTCTGCAGGCTTTACTCAGACGCCAAGGGGAAATACGACTTTGTCTGCTTCAACGGGGATATGACATCCTCGATTGACAGGGAGTCCGACATTATGGACTGCTATCTCAGGTCTGCCTCAAGGCTTTTCGGCTCGGACACTCCAATCGTGTTTGTCCGGGGCAACCACGAATACAGGGGAAATGACGCCCTGAAATGGTACGACTATTTTGAGAATCCGACAGGAAGGACCTGGAATGCCTTCAGTTATGGGGATTTCTTCTTTCTTGTCCTTGACGGCGGGGAGGACAAGCACGACAGCGACATCAGGAACCTTGACCTGATGCGGACCGCCGATTATGTTGAGGAGGAGAGGGTCTGGCTGGAGAATGTCGTCAATACGGATGAATGCCGCAATGCGAAAGTCCGGATTGCCTTCTGCCATATGCCTCCCGACCCTGACGGATGGTACGGGAATGCGGTCGTGAGCCGTTGTCTTGTGCCTTCGCTCAACAAGGCCCGTTTTGATTTGATGTTGTGCGGGCACATACACAAATACCGGCTCTATGAACAGAGCCGGGAGACAGGGGCTGATTTCCCTGTTGTGTGCAACGCAAATCTGGAGAGGATGGATGCCGAGGTGTCCTCCTCAGGAATAACCCTTGAGTTCTTCAATGCAGACGGCAAAAAGTTGAGGACCTTGAGTTTTCCTGCTTCCGAGGTCAGTCTGCGATGAGAATCTGGACCCCGAGGTCCTCGATTTTCTCACGCATATTGTCCGGTATTCCGGAATCAGTGATGATTATGTCAAAATCTTCAATGCTTCCGATTTTTCCGAAACCCCTTCTTCCGAATTTGGAAGAGTCCGCGAGAATGACGGTCTTTGACGAGGCTTTCATCATGGCGGTGGTCAGGCGGGCTTCCTCAATCGTGGCGCAGGTGACCCCTGTCTCAAGATTGATTCCGTCACAACCGATAAAGAGTTTGGAGCAGCTGACATTGACCAGTCCCGCTTCAGTGTAACTCCCTCTCACGGACAAAGAGTTCTTATACATTTCGCCTCCGAGAAGCATCACCTTGATGCCGTCCCTGTCGTTCAGAAGAAGTGCTATTCCTATGGACGGAGTGACAACATTGAGCATGCCGACCGGAGAGAGCACTTCAGCGAAGGCTGTGACTGTTGAACCTGACGCGAGTATGATCGCATCGTCCGGTCTGATGAGTTTCTGGGCAGAGGCTGCAATACTGTGTTTTTTGTCCTGATTCTGTTTGGCCTTGACATCGATGCTGATGTCCATCACGTGCGGCTTGACAGGCGACGCGCTTCCGTGTGTCCTGAGAAGGATATTCTGGCTTTCAAGGATCCTCAGGTCCTTGCGGATGGTCGCCCCGGTCACACCCAATTGAGTCGCAAGGTCGTGGACACGGACGAAGCCTTTGGACTGCAACTGCTCTTTTATATATTTATGCCGTTCTGCAATGCTGATCATAATAAGTGAGGTTTAGTTTGTTGAAACGCAAAGATATGAAAACGAAATGAAAATACAAATTATGCAATTTATTACTGATTATATATAATGAAAACAAACGGAATGGTCACAGAGGCATTGAGGCGTGCGAGTGACACGAAGGCTCTAGAATTTGGTGTTGGCGCTATAGAAAAGACGGGAAAGATGTTCAAGCAACTTTTCCCGTCATCCAAGGCTGTGGTTGTGGCTGACAAAAACACCTGGAAGGCTGCGGGAGAGCGTGTCTTTAAAAATCTTGAATCGGAAGGGGTTGAGCAGAAGGCGCCTTTCATAATTGAGGACGACCATTTCTATGCCGAATGGTCTTTCCTCGAAAGGCTTGAGGCATTTCTTGCCTCTGATGACGCGATTGCCGTGGCTGTAGGCTCGGGTGTCATAAACGACCTGACGAAACTGGCATCCGACCATCTCGGAAGACGCTACATAATTGTGGGCACCGCAGCGTCAATGGACGGTTACACCGCATTCGGGGCATCCATAACCAAGGACGGCAACAAGCAGACCTTCAGTTGCCGTGCGCCTTACGGGATGGTGTTCGACCCGCAGGTTGCCGCTCTCGCTCCAAAGGACCTTGCCGCTTCCGGATATGCCGACCTGATTGCAAAGGTCCCTGCCGCTGCCGACTGGATTCTGGCCGACGCCCTCGGCGAGGAGAAGATCGACGATTTCGCATATTCCCTTCTTCATAATGACCTTATGTCGGCGCTTTCATCACCTGCCGATGTGCTTGCCGGAGATGTTGAAGCAACTGAGAAACTTGCATACGGACTGATAATGAGCGGATTCGCAATGCAGGCAATCCAGTCGAGCCGTCCTGCGTCAGGAACAGAGCACCAGTTCTCGCACTGTTGGGATATGGAAGGGCTCAGTTATCCTGACGGCACCCACGTGTCTCACGGATTCAAGGTCGGAATCGGGACGATAGTCTCCACCCTGGAACTGGAATTCCTCCTGTCGAAGGACATCGAGAATGTCGATGTCGATGCCGTAGTCAATTCCTGGAAGACCTGGGAGGAGATGGAGGCTGAGATAAGGACTCTTTGTGAAGGCAAGCCGGGCCATCTTGCCAGATGTCTTGAGGAGACCCGCGCAAAATACGTCGGTGCAGAGGAAATCCGCTCACGCGTGGAACAGTTTAAGTCCTGCTGGGGTGAAGTCTCGAAGAAAATCCGCGAGGTACTCATACCGTCAGAAAAGGTATATGAGAATCTCAAGGCCGTTGGCGCGCCATACGAGCCTGAGATGATTTGTGTGAGCCGTGCCCATCTCAAGGAGACCTTCGCCTTCATTCCTTTTATGCGCAGCCGTTTCACAAACATCGACATACTTTACCGTCTTGGCTATCTCGATGAGTTCACCCGTACCCTTTTCGGGAAAGGCGGCCGCTGGGAGATATGATATTCAGGAATGTTTTGTAACTTCGGGCTTTTATAAGAATCCTAAATCTGTTATAAATGAAAAGAATATTCTTTGCTGTTTCAGCATTGCTCCTCTGGGCGGTCTCAGTGACCGCCCAGACGGTTGAAAATGACCCTAAGGCCGCTCCCGAGGCGGTTGTCACCTGTGGGAATGCCCGTTTCACCGTCCTCACCCCGAGGCTTGTCAGGATGGAATGGAGCGCGGACGGGGTCTTCGAGGACAGGGCGACCCTTGCCATTGTCAACAGGAGACTGGATGTACCTGCTTTCAGGACACGCAGAAGCGGGAACGGTGTGGTCATAACGACAGATGCACTCAGACTCACCTACAAGGGAGGGAAGTTCGCAGGGGATAACCTCAAGATAGAGTTCACTATGGCGGACCCGTCTGCCCGGAAGGGAACGAAGACCGTCCTCTGGACGCCTGATTCAGATGATTCCGGCAACCTGCTCGGCACTACGAGGACGCTTGACCGCTGTGACGGCCACAAGACCATCGAGCCTTTCGACAAGGGAGTCCTCTCGCGTGACGGCTGGGCTGTCGTGGACGAGAGCGCAAGGCATCTTTTTGTGGAGGACGACAGCGACTGGAAGACCTGGGTGGCCCAGAGGGACACCACCGACAGGCTCGACCTTTATATGTTTGCCTACGGGCACGACTACAAGGCTGCCCTCGGTGATTTCATCAAGGTTGCAGGCAGGATTCCGATGCCTCCGAAATATGCCTTCGGCTACTGGTGGTCACGCTATTGGCAGTATTCCGATTTCGAGTTCGTGGACCTCGGCAGGTCATTCAGGGAGATGAACATCCCGATTGACATAATGGTCGTTGATATGGACTGGCACGAGACCTGGACCCTGGGCGAGCGCAAGAAGGACGAGTTCAAGCAGAACATAGGATGGACGGGCTACACCTGGCAGAAGCAGTTGTTCCCTAATCCTGAGGGCTTCCTCAGCGATGTCCACGCTCTCGGCTACAAGGTGTCCCTCAATCTGCATCCCGCTTCAGGAATCCAGCCTTATGAGGACTGCTACGAGACATTCCGCAAGGACTACCTCTCCCGCACGGACGACTATGACGGTCCTCGGGACTATGTCTGGGACGGGGAAGGATATGCCTACAGGGGCTTTGACAAGAGCAGCGGCACACCAGGCACATACGCTCCTGTTCCTTTCCGGATTTGCCAGAGGGAATGGGCCGATGCATATTTCAATTCCGTTATCCATCCTTTCGAGGCCCAGGGAGTCGATTTCTGGTGGCTTGACTGGCAGCAGTGGAGAAGGAGCAAATACACTTCTGAATTGAGCAACACCTTCTGGCTCAACCGCACCTTCTTCGATGACAAGGTGAGGAGGACGGAGTCTATGGGCAAGGATGCCCCGCGTCCTTTCATATACCACAGATGGGGAGGTCTCGGAAGCCACCGTTATCAGATCGGCTTTTCGGGCGACACCTACACCACTTGGGATGTGCTCTCATATCTCCCTTATTTCACTTCAACGGCGTCGAATGTCGGCTACGGCTACTGGGGGCACGACATCGGTGGACATATGTTCCCTAAGGGTGTCAGGGAGACAGATCCCGAGATGCTGACCCGATGGCTCCAGTACGGAATCTTCACACCGATTTTCAAGACCCATTCCACAAAGAACGCGGAGATGGAGAGGAAAATCTGGATGTATCCTGAATATTTCACCCAGATGAAGGAGGCGATCCGCCTCAGATATTCCCTTTCTCCATATATCTACACGGCGGCGCGCCAGACTTATGACACGGGCGTGTCGATGTGCCGTCCGATGTATTACGACTATCCTGAGGAGGAAAGGGCATACACTTGGAAGGAACAGCACCTTTTCGGAGGGGATATGCTTGTGGCGGCCTTCAATGCGGGGATGGACAGGGAGACGGGCCTGGCGAAACGCTCCTGGTGGCTTCCAGCGGGATGCCGTTGGTACGATGCCGCGCACGGGACTCTCTTTGAGGGCGGTCAGGAGATGGAACTGGACTACACAATCGATGAGATTCCGCTTTTCATAAAGGCGGGTGCGGTCATCCCTATGGCGTCTGAGGACATCCAAAGCCTTCAGGAGGAAAATGATGAACTCTATCTTTATGTCGCTCCGGGAGAGGAGTCCGCATCAGCGTCCGTATATGAGGATGACGGGAAGACCCAGGCATACCACGAGGACTATGCCGTGACTTTGGTGGAGAAGACGGTGATGGACGGTGTCGTGACGCTCAGGATAGGGGCGCGGGAAGGCTCCTACAAGGGTGCCCTTTCAACAAGGCGTGTCAGGGTGGTCCTTGACGATGTCCTGCCTCCGTCCGAGGTGAGGGTGAACGGAAAGGCCCTCCCGTATGCCCGCAGGGCCTCCGACGGGGAATGGACCTACGACGGCAGCCGTCTGGCTGCTGTGGTCAGGCTTCCTCAGATGCCTGTGGATGAGGAGATTGTCGTTGAGTGTGTCTGCACGGACTCCCGTGAACTCCTTGACGGGAAGAAGGCTGTGATAAGGCGTGCGGCTGCCATCACTCCAGAGACCAAACTTGTCTTCGGAAAGAATGTTGACGGTATGATGATGCTCCCGACCAATTTCCTGAAGGTCGCCCAGTGCGGAAGCCTGCTCACGGAACAGCCGTCGAAGGCTGCGGAGCATCTTTCAGCCATCGACCTTGAGGCCTTGTACAATGAGATGGATTCTTTTGAGAAACTGCCTGTGGAATTCAAGAACAAGATCAGGGCGCAACTTAGGAATCTTCAAAAATAAGCAACATCAGATATGAATAATCTTTCCGGTCCATATTGCTTTTCTCATCGGTCATTCAGCACCGCTAAACTCCCTCTTCGAAAATCAATCTGTCCTCGAAAATCTTATCCATATCTGAAGCAGGTTATT
>JBJEJS010000438.1:0-6373 GCA_051878235.1 Candidatus Cryptobacteroides sp. | reverse complement strand
CTATGCAGGAGAGGCAGGTGACAATCGGGGAGGAGACCTTCAAACTCCCTGAGCCGTTCCTTGTGATGGCGACCCAGAATCCGATAGAGCAGGAGGGGACCTATCCGCTTCCTGAGGCCCAGATGGACCGTTTTATGCTGAAGGTGGTCGTGGATTATCCGAAGAAGGAGGAGGAGAGGCTGATTGTCAGGATGAACAATTCCGGCTCGTTCCCGAAGGCCTCGCCTGTGATGAAGCCGGAGGACATCGTCAGGGCACGCGAGGTGGTCCGCGATGTCTATATGGACGAGAAGATAGAAAGATATATAGTTGACATTGTGTATGCCACAAGGACTCCCGGGGATTACGGTCTGGGCAACCTTGAGGGGCTTATCGCCTACGGCACCTCCCCTCGTGCCAGCATCTCCCTTGCCCTTGCCTCAAAGGCATACGCATTCATCCGCAGAAGGGGATATGTCATCCCTGAGGATGTGAGGGCCGTCTGCGACGAGGTCCTCAGGCACAGGATCGGTCTCACCTACGAGGCGGAGGCCGAGAATGTCACCCCTGAGAACATTATCTCCGAAATAGTCAACGCTGTCGAAGTTCCGTAATGGATGGGAAGAATGCAAACGACCTGCTGAAAAAGGTCAGGAAGATTGAAATCAGGACCAAGGCCCTGTCCCATCAGATCTTCGCAGGTGAATATCATTCCGCGTTCAAAGGGCGCGGAATGGCTTTCAGCGAGGTCAGGGAATACCAGTGGGGTGACGATGTCCGGAATATGGACTGGAATGTCACCGCAAGGCTCCATTCCCCGTATGTGAAGATTTTCGAGGAGGAGAGGGAACTGACTGTGGTGCTTCTGATAGATGTCAGCCGTTCCGGCCTTTTCGGTACGGCGGGGATGAACAAGAGGGATCTGATAGCGGAACTTGCCGCCGTCCTGTCGTTCTCCGCCATAATCAACAATGACAAGGTCGGGGCGTTGTTCTTCAGCGAGAAGGTCGAGAAGTTCATTCCCCCGAAGAAGGGCCGCAGCCACCTGCTTCACATCATCCGTGAGATAATCGAGTTCAGGCCGTCCTGCGGCGGGACCGACATTTCGGAGGCGTTGAGGTTCCTCACCAATGCCATCAAGAAGAAGTGCACGGCTTTCCTGCTGTCGGATATGCTCGATGTGGATGCGGACGGGGCCCCGAGGTATGAGGATGCCCTGAAGGTGGCGGTCGGCAGGCACGACCTTTCCGTGATTGAGGTGCACGACCCGAGGGAGAGGACTCTCCCCGATGTGGGGCTTGTCCACGTGAAGGATTCGGAGTCGGGGCGCGGGGCGTGGGTGAACACCTCGTCCCGTAAGATGAGACAGACCTATTCCGAATGGTTCTCCGAGGTCTCCCGACAGGCGTCGAGGCTTTTCCTCAAATACAAGGTGGACAGCGTCAGCATATCCACAGACGAGGATTATGTGAAGAATCTTATGGCTTTATTCCAGAAAAGATGAAAATCAGAATAGCGATATTGGGCGTCCTGCTGCCTCTTTTTGCTTCCGTTCCCGTTTCAGGTGCGGATTCGCTTGTGTTCACTCCGGGGAAAGTCATCCCTATGGGAGCGGCGTTCCTTGAAAACCTCCAGAAAAGGGACAACGTGCTCATTGCCGACCAGGTGCTCTACGGCTGTGAACTGAAGGATGTGGAGGAGGGGACAATTCTGGGCTTCCCTGAGGTGAAGCAGGAGGAGGATGCCTCGCTGCTCGTGCTCGGGGACTGGCGGATTGACACCCTTAAGGTCAAGAAACAGAAGAAAGGCGCGCCTTCGCTGCTCGACATCAGGGCCGCATTGAGGATGACCGCCTTTGACGAGGGAGAGTACCATCTGCCTGCCATAGCCGTTGCGCGGCTTGACAGGGAGGGCGTGGTGGACACCCTCGTGTTCGACCCTTCGGTGCTTTCAGTCAGGACAATGCCGGTTGACACCGCCACATTCCAACTTCACGACATAAAGGGGCAGATAAAATATCCTGTGACATTCAGGGAGGTGCTGCCTTACCTTTGCGGGGCGTTGCTGCTTGCCGGGCTGATTGTGCTCGCGGTCTTTCTTGCCAGGAAATACCGCAGGAAGAAAATTGAGCAGGAACTCCAGGACCCTGCGCACATTGTCGCGCTCAGGAAACTTGAGAATTACAGGGGTGACCGCCTCTGGGCTCCGGAAAAGCAGAAGCAGTTCTATTCGGGAGTGACCGACACGCTCAGGGAATATGTCGTCCGCCGTTACGGGATATCGGCTATGGAGATGACCACCAAGGAGATATTCGATGACCTGAAGGACACTGATGTCCCTGAGGACCTTTACTCCGAATTGAAGGAACTCTTTGAGAGGGCGGATTTCGTGAAGTTTGCGAAATATGTCGCCGACAACTCCGAGAACGCCTCGGCCGTCCCTCTTGCGGTGAGGTTTGTGACCACGACCTACCAGAGCGAGATAGAAGGCCAGCCGGACACGGGGAAGGCTCCTGCCGTTGATGGAAAATAAAGGAAGATGATTTATGTTTTTTGAATATCCGAAAATATTGTGGTTCGAGATCCTGCCTCTGCTGCTGGTGCTGCATTATTTGTGGCTGGAGTTGGGCAGGCGCAATCCTCATCTGAGGGTGTCTTCCATAACGCCGTGGACCGCCTCCGGACCTGGTGTGATGAATGTGGTGAGGCATCTCCCGTTTGTTTTGAGGATTTTCGCGATAGTGATGATAATCATCGCGATAGCGCGTCCGCGCTCGTCTGAGAAGATGGACAGGATTGACACGGAGGGAATTGACATCGTGCTTGCGATGGATGTCTCCACGAGTATGCTTGCAAGGGACTTCAATCCTGACAGGATCAGCGCGGCAAAGGACATCGCCATCGAGTTCATCGCACAGAGACCTTCCGACAGGATGGGAATCGTGGTGTTTGCTGGGGAGAGTTTCACGCAGTGCCCTCTGACCACCGACCGTGCCACCCTGATCAACCTGATGAAGGAAATCAGCACCGACCTGATAGAGGACGGCACCGCAATCGGGAACGGGCTTGCCACCGCTGTGGCGAGGATAAAGGACTCCGACGCGAGGAGCAGGGTGGTGATACTCCTTACCGACGGTGTGAACAACAGGGGGGAGATAACTCCCCAGATGGCGGCTGAAATCGCTAAGACCTACGGGGTCAGGGTATATACCATCGGGGTCGGGGCAAACGGTATGGCCCCATATCCTGTGATGACACCGTGGGGAGTGGACATAAAGAAGGTCCAGGTGGAGATTGACGAGCCCCTGCTGACCGAGATTGCCCAGACTACCGGAGGAAGGTATTTCAGGGCGACGGACAACACCAAACTGATGGAAATATACAACGAGATCAACAAGATGGAGACGACGCGCACGACCGTTGACAGTTTCCCGATATACAAGGAACTCTTCACGGGCTATGCCCTTGCCGCCCTCGCCGCCCTCCTGCTTGAGATGATACTCAGGTTGTTTGTAATCAAAAGATTGCCTTAAACCAAGTTGTTATGCTAAATTTTGCACAGCCGCAATGGCTGCTTCTCATATTCCTGATACCGGTCTTCTTCATCGTTTATGCGGTGGTGAGGCGGTTGCGCAGGCGCAGGATACGCCGCTTCGGCGACGAGTCCCTTGTGGATGCCCTGATGCCGTCCCGTTCCCGTTCGAAGGGCTGGGTCCGTCTTGTGCTTTTCTCCATCGGCTTCCTTTTCCTTTCAGTCGGGCTGTCAAGGCCGCAGATAGGAGCGAAACTCAAGGAGCACAAGACCAAGGGGGCTGAGATTATGATAGCCCTCGATGTGTCGAACTCGATGCTTGCGGAGGATTATTCCCCGAACCGTCTTGAGAGGGCGAAACTTTCCATCTCAAGGATAGTGGACCGTCTCAGGGACGACCGCATCGGTCTGATAGTCTTTGCGGGAAGTTCATTCGTACAGTTGCCTATCACAACGGACTATGTCTCCGCGAAGATGTTCCTCAATTCGATCTCCACCGAGTCCGTGCCTGTTCAGGGAACTGCAATCGGGGATGCTATCAACACCGCCGTGCGCAGTTTCAGCGCACAGAGCGAGAAGAGCCGGGCGGTGATAGTGATAACGGACGGGGAAAACCACGAGGATGACCCTGTGGAGGCGGCGAAGAATGCAGCCCAGGCGGGGGTCAGGGTTTATGCCATCGGTGTGGGCTCTCCTGAGGGACAGCCGATTCCGATGAACGGGGAACTTCTGAAGGACCGTGAGGGGAATATTGTGGTGACCCGTCTTGACGAGGACATCCTCAAGGAGGTCGCCGCAGTCGGGAACGGGCTTTATGTCCACGCGGGCAACAACGAGTTCGGTCTCGGGCCTGTCATTGACAGCATCAGGAAACTGGACCAGGAGGAGTTCGAGTCCGTCGTTTTCGAGGAATTTGATGAACAATATATGTATTTCCTCGCCATCGCCCTTGTGTTCTTTGTGGTGGAGATGCTGATAGGCGAGAGGAAATTCGGGAAAAAGTTTTTCTGATATGAAAGGTTTCGCATATTTGATGACAGCCTTGTGTGTGGCGTTCTGTGCCGTGAGTGTCGATGCTTCCGCGCAGACCGACAGGCACGAGGTGCGCAAGGGGAACAGGGAGTTCAAGAAAGGGGACTACAAGAATGCCGAAATAGATTACAGGAAGGCTCTTGTCAAGGATTCCACTTCTTTTGCCGCACAATACAATCTGGGGAACACCCTCTACAAGTCAGGGGATTTCGCCCAGGCTTCGGCTTCCTACGCGAAGGTGAAGGATGCTGCTGGGGATTCTGAATATGCTTCCTCGTGGCATTACAATGTCGGGAACGCCGCCGCCTCGCAGAAGAACTGGCAGGAGGCTGTGGATGCCTACAAGGAGGCCCTGTTGAGGGATCCGGGGGATATGGACGCGAAGGAGAATTACATATATGCCCGTAAGATGCTCCAGGACAGCCAGGACAATCAGAACCAGGATCAGAATGACGACAAGAACAATCAGGACAACGATCAGGACAACAACCGGAATCAGGACCAGAACAATGACCAGGACGGTCAGGACAACCAGAATAATGACAACCAGGGCAATCAGGACAACCAGGGACAGCAGCCGAAGATAACCCCTCAGGCTGCCCAGCAGCTTCTTCAGGCCATCCAGGCAAAGGAAAAGGAGACGCAGGAGAAGGTCAACAAGGAGAAGGCCGAGGCCCTGAAGTCAAGACAGAGGGAAAAGAATTGGTAGAACAAGGAGAAGAAGACAATGAAGGTGAAATTTTTGACGGCTGTGACGGCTGCGCTTCTGGCGGTGAGCGCCTTTGCGCAGAATGAGATACGTGTGGAAGCCCCTAATGTGGTTTCCTCCGACGAGCAGTTCAATGTGACATTCATCATCGAGGGTGAGGACAAGCCTTCCGACTTCAGTTGGAGCCAGGGGGATGATTTCCAACTTCTGTGGGGGCCGCAGGCGGGCTCCTCCACGAGCATCCAGATAATCAACGGCAAGCGGTCAAAGTCAACCCAGGTGACATACACCTACATCCTTCAGCCCAAGAAGGCGGGAACTTTTTCCCTCCCGCAGGCGACCGCCAAGGTCAAGGGGAGGGAGATAACCTCACGTCAGGTCTCGGTTGAGGTGGTCTCAGGAGGCTCCTCTTCAGGGCAGTCCCGTTCCCAGTCAGGCTCATCCTCAAGGCAGACCCAGTCTTCGGGGGGCACATCTGTCAGCAGCGAGGACATTTTTATGCGCCTTACGCTCAGCAGGCAGGATGTCGTCCTGGGAGAGCCTGTGACAGCCACCCTCAAACTGTACCAGAGGGTTAACATAGCCGGTTTTGAGGATGCCCGTTTCCCGTCCTTTGACGGTTTCTGGAGTCAGGAGACCGAGGCTCCGACAAACATAGAGTTCGTCCGTGAGAGTCTTGACGGGCAGATTTACAACACGGCGGTCCTCCGCAAATGGGTGCTGATACCGCAGCAGACGGGCAGCGTGGCAATAGACCCTGCCGAACTGGTCTGCCTTGTCAATGTCAGGGTCTCGTCCTCAATGGGGTCAAGCATATTCGACGGCTTCTTCGATGACTACAGGACGGTGCGCAAAAGGGTTTCCACCCCTGCTGCGAAGGTCAATGTGAGGCCGCTTCCTGCAGGTGCCCCCGCTTCTTTCGGAGGGGGAGTGGGCAAATTCGAGATCTCTGCCTCCCTGAGCCGTGATTCCATATCCACCCACGAGGCTGTCTCATTCGTGCTGAAGGTCAAGGGACGCGGCAATGTCTCCCTGCTGGAGGCGCCGAAGGTGAATTTCCCTCCTGATATGGAGGTCTATGATGTGAAGGTCACCAAGAATGTGGACAAGGGCAACGGCGGG
>JBJEJS010000437.1:0-6415 GCA_051878235.1 Candidatus Cryptobacteroides sp. | reverse complement strand
GGGACACCTTTCGGAAGTTTCGTGCCGACAATGAAGATTTCGACAAATTCCTCTCTCGCGCAGCGCAAGAAAGGATGGATTGACTTCAATGCGGGAGTCATCGCTGAGGATGAGCCTATGGGCAAGACTGCGGAGGCGTTCATCAAAGCAGTTCTGGAGACGGTCAGCGGTAAGCCGGTAAAGAGCGAGGAGCACGGGATCAGGGAGATTGCTATTTTTAAGACGGGCGTAACCTTATAATTTCCCCTCCCGTCCCCAAGGGGAAGTGGCGACCTTTTCGCCTTCTAAGACTTTTCTCCGAAAAGTCACGGCCCGGTCGCGGCGTCTGATGACGCCTTCGATGCTAAAGCATCTCAAAACAAGGTATTTTGCTTTGCAAAATGTTATCTTGTTATCATCTTCCGACTCGTCGGATGCTCGATGAAGAAGTCCGCCGGACTATTTTAAAGGTCGCTCACGACCCAAACAGGGGAAGTGGCGACCTTTAATTTTGTATTTGCCGGTGCAAATACACGGGACAGAATCCTTCAACTAATAATTGTCTATATTCAGCCGTGAGAGGATGTCCATATGGGCATAATTGTCACGTCTGGACGGCTTTTTGCCCTTCACGATGTAATCCGACAAGGTGGAGACGGCCTGAAACGCCTGCTGCTCGGTGCGATGTGCAATCAGGAGGGTGACATCCCCGTTGCGCAGGGCCTCGACATTCTTCTCAAGATTGTCAAACCCTATCACACGGCGGCCCTCCGACGGATGATTGCGGAGATAGTCTGTGATGAGGTGTATCCTCGAATTGAACATCACAACCAGTTTCTTGTCCTGGGTCAGTTCCTTAAGGGCATCGTCAAGAGACCCGAAACGGGACGGCTCAATGAATATGTTATGTATCCTGCAATCCGGGAAATGTGAGAAGACATAGTCGTTGAAGCCCTCCCTCCTGCTGACAGTCGGGTCTGACTGCCTCGACTTGTCGCGCAGGATACGGACCACCACGATGTCTTTCACCTGCTCCTCCGTGAGCCTCTCGGTCAGGAGCGCGGCACAAAGATAGCCGCTCTGGTACATAGGCATCCCGAAGTAGGCGAAATAGTCCGCCTCCTCGAGTTTGGTGTCCACATAGACATAGGGTATTCCCTTGCTCTTCAACTGCAGGGCGAGAGCCATAGTCCCGTTCTTGAACAGGGGCGGGAGGACGACACCTGAGGGCTCCAGGGCGAGAAGCGACTTGTATGCGCTGTCAAAGGAATCAGGGTCATACTGGTCGTATGTGATGATTCTGGTGGAGATGTTCAGACTGGAATTCGCCTCCCCTCCGTCAACACAGCCCTTTCGGATCATATCCCAGAACTCACCGGGCTCGGATTCCGGAAGGAGGCAGGCGATGACACGGTTCTTTTTGGAGGCAAGCATCGAGGCGTAAAGGTTAGGCTCGAAATTGAGTTCCTCTATCGCCTTGCGGACCTTCTCGGCACTTTTCTTTGAGACCTGCCCCCTGTTATGGAGCACACGGTCCACAGTCCCCTTTGAGACCCCGGCCAATGCCGCCACATCAAAAATCGTAATCTTTTTCTCGTCCATATTCACAAAAAAAATTCCCTGTTCTGGAAAACAAGGACACAAAGTTATAAAAGTTTTTGGCTTGACAATCACAAAAATGCGATTTTCCGTGCACGGGCACAAAAACGCTGCTCCGGAGAGTTACCGAAGCAGCGTCAGAGGATTCCTAAAGCCTTGGCAGCATCCGATCAGAACGGATTCTGCGGAGGGGCCCAGTCGTAGAAAGTCTTGTAATTTCCCCTGCGCGGAGCACCCGGGGCATCCGGACGGAAATCAGTTCCGTAGGAATATGGGGAAGTCCGGTCCTCCACCCTCTCCTTCAGTGCGCAGACGGCAGCCTTCAATTCATCAGAGGCATTTTCATACATCACAGGAGAAGTGAAACGAGGGTCCTCGCGGTAATTGTAGATGCGACCGTCCCAGAAATATGCATAAGTGTCATTCATAGCATAACGGGAAGCCTTAGGCGACGGGGTCGTAGGCCAGAGAGGATTGAAATGCACAAGCACAAGGTCTTTCTTTGCAGGCTCTCCTCCAAGCAGTTCGGGATAGAGGCTCACCCCGTCCACAGTCCAGTCATCCGGCACCCTGACACCCATAATGTCGGCGAATGTAGGCAGGAAATCGGTCAGGTCAACCAGATGCTCCACCTGCCGTGGATTAACCTTGTCACCCCAGCACACAATCAGAGGCACGTGGGTCGCGAAATAGTTCGCCTCTCCTTTTCCTCCCCTCTCGCGCGAGCCGTCCTGCTGCTTTGACACAATCCTCGTGGAAGTCCCGTTGTCCGCGCAGAAGAAGAACACGGTATTCTCCCACAGTCCCCTGTCCTTCAGATGACGGACCATATTGCCGACCTGCTTGTCCATATATGCCACCATACCTCTGAAATATGAGGTGTCCTGGGCGGCGGTGAAACGGCTGCCGTAGTCCAGGTCCCATTCCTCCCCGTCAGGTGTGGAGACGTGAGGAGTATGCACCAGAGGCTCGGTATAATACAAAAGGAACGGCTCACCTGCCGCGGCTTTCCTGTCTATGAAGTCAAAGGCATAGTCCTCCATTGAATCAGGCCCGTAAAGCGCAAAGTCGTAGGTCTTGCCGTTCACATCCCAGATGCTGTTGGCATAGCGGTCCGTCTGCGTCGCGCTGCGGGTTTCCCTGTAGAGTTCCACCTGACTGCAATAGGACTCGTCGAATCCCATCCTCGAAATCATTGAACGGTCACGCCCCAACTGCCATTTTCCGACGATGGCAGTCCTATAGCCCGCCTGCGAAGCCAGTTGCGGGAAAATGCGCTCGTCGTCATTGATATATCCGAAAGCGGAATAATTCCTGTCATTGTACTGTCCTGTCAGAAGTTGCACACGGCTCGGACTGGAAAGCGGCTGTGCGTTCATATTCATATACTGGATACCCACACGCGCAAGCGAATCGATGTTGGGTGTCTGATATTCCGCTCCCCCGTAACATCCGAAACATTCCGTCCCGATGTCGTCAGCAAAAAAGAAAACAATGTTCGGCTTCACCTCCTCACGGCAGCCCGCCAAAGAGACAACCGCACCGGCTCCGGCCAGCAAATGCAATGGCTTTAGTGTTTTATGTGACATATTCAGAAATATTTATAACGTGCAAACTTACAAAAAACTGTCGATTTTACACCATATCTTCAAACCACTTTTTCAAACCATCAAATTATGAGAACACAAAAAGAAAAGAAAAATGCAGGAAGACAGGAAGATATGACCCTGTTCAACTACATCGGAATCCAGATTTCCAGGCTGTGCCTCGGCGGCAGGCTCGGCACGGCACACAACTACAGCCGTACCCTGAAAAGCATCTCCACATTCACGAAAGGGAATGACATCGGCCTTGAACAGGTGGACGAGCAGTTCATCGACAGGTACAATGCGTGGCTGGTCGGGCGCGGGCTGGTCCGCAACTCCATCTCTTTCTATATGAGAATCCTCAGGGCTGTGTACAACAGAGCCGTCAGGCACAAGTTGACACCTCAGAAATTCCCTTTCCAGAATGTCTATACGGGAGTTGACCGCACACGCAAAAGGGCCGTCAACCGGCAGGTCATCTCGGGAATATTCAATCTTGACCTCCCAAAGGGCTCAAAACTGGAACTCTCACGCGACCTTTTCATTTTCAGTTACCTTACCAGGGGGATGTCATTCGTGGACATAGCCTTCCTGAAGAAAAGCGACCTGTCGCACGGCATCCTCACATATTTCCGGAAGAAGACAGGCCAACTGCTTTCAGTACGCATCGAGCCCGACGCGATGTCAATCATCTCCAGATGGTCTCCCGATGCCGCAAGGACACGCTATCTTTTTCCCGTCATCAAGAGTGACGACCCAAAGGAGGCCTACAGGGAATACCAGAACGCGCTCAACAGCCACAACAGGGCCCTGCACAAAATCGCGGGGATGCTCGGAGAGGACTGCGACCTGACCTCCTACATCCCGCGCCATACCTGGGCGACTACGGCAAGGGACTGCCAGATACCAATTTCAATCATCAGCCAGGCACTTGGGCACACCTCCGAGCGCACCACACGCATCTACCTGACGGACATAGGGAACGAGGCAATCGACGAGGCCAACCACACAATCATCTCCTTCCTCTCCGCCCGTCCCGACACGGCAATCCGTCCGCGCGCCTGAACGGCGGGACGAAAAAAAGACTATCTTTGCAGCCGTTATGAACGCCCTGACTAAGAGACTCAACAAGGAAATACTCAGACTGGCAATCCCCAGCATCTTCGCAAACATAACCGTCCCTATAGTGGGTATGGCTGACATCGCCATTGCAGGACACCTCGGGGACGGAGACGGGACAGCGGTGATGATTGGGGCAATTGCCATCGGCTCGATGCTTTTCGACCTGCTCTACTGGAATTTCGCATTCCTCAGGGCAGGCACAGGAGGGCTGACCGCTCAGGCATTCGGGCAGGGCGACAGGAGGGAATGTGCGATGATTCTCTCAAGGGCCCTGACCATCGCCATAGCCTGTTCCCTTTTCCTGATAGCAATCCAGTGGATTTTCGTCAAAGGGGCTTTCCTGGTGCTTGACTGTTCCCCGCAGGTGGGCACCCTTGCGCGGCAGTATTTCTTCATCAGAATCTGGGCAGCCCCCGCGACCCTCAGCCTGATGGCAATCAAAGGGTGGTTCATCGGAATGCAGGACAGCGTCTCCCCTATGGTCACCGACATCCTTGTCAATGTGCTCAATGTCGTCCTCAGCCTCCTGCTTGCCACAGGACGGATGGGATTCAGCGGGATTGCGGCAGGAACGGTTGCAGCCCAGTACTGCGGGCTTCTCTGCGCCCTTGGCATCATATTCTTCAAATACCGGAAGAACACCCTGAGCCGCCTGAAGGCTGGAGACCTCAAGGAAGTCTTCAAAGGCGACCAGACCCGGAGATTCTTCACCACCAACACCGACCTCTTCATCAGGTCCCTCTGTTTCATAGCGATTTACATCGGATTCACCGCCATATCTGCCCGTTACGGGGACATACTCCTCGCCACCTGTTCAATACTGATGAAAATCCTGATGATATTCTCCTATTTCACAGACGGATTTGCCTATGCAGGTGAGGCGATGACAGGCAGGTACATCGGAGAGAACAACCCCACAAATGTCTATGGCACAATCAAATGGACCTTTGCGTGGAGTATGTCGATTGCCCTCCTATTTATGGGGATATACGGCTTCGGAGGAGAACTCCTGCTGAAAATGATGACCTCGGACGCGGCAGTTGTCTCCGCTTCAATGAAATATATACCCTGGCTCCTGCTTATGCCTGTGGCAGGCTGCGCCGCCTTCACCTGGGACGGGATATATATAGGAGCGACGGCATCGAAAGAGATGCGCGACTCGATGATTTGGGCGACCGTAGGTTTTTTCGCCACTTTCGTTTTAGGTATATTGTTTATTGATAATATATTACATATAGACACCACTCTTCGGAACGAAGTATGTGTCCATATCCTTATGGCGGCATATTTCGTTCATCTCATCGCGAGGACGATTTATCTTTCGGTAAAATATAAAAACATCATTTCCTCCGGCGGCAGACATCGCAGCAGCCGCAGTCGGCAGTCTCAGTCTGGCCGAAATATTCCAGAAGATAACGGCTCCTGCACACATCCTCCTGCGTGACATATCCGATCATCGCCTCGGCCCTTTGCGCGGCAACCTTCTTCAGAAATTCGTACCTCTGCGGGCGAAGGTCCACATTCTTGGGCTGCAAATGGTTGTGATGCAGGAAAAGCACAGTCGAAGTGTCGGCAGGGATGTAACGGACAAGATGGCTCACGGAAAGTTCATAGAGCACCTGCCTCAACTGCGGCACACCCATCCCGCAGGACGATGCGACATAATCCTCCTCTATCGGGACAGGATAGGAGAATATCCCGGAATAACGCCTCATCAGGGTCTCCAGGACACGGCCCATCCTCGCATCCGTCACAGGAAAATCGTAAAGTTCGCTTCTTGACGGGATTATCCCGACACGGGCGGCTATCTCAACATCCTCCGAAAGGGTCCAGTGCCCTGCCCTGGAAATGTATTCCATAGCATACAGGGTAGCCTCCCTGCTCAGACGGAAATGCCTGCAGAACGCCTCGAAGTCGAATTTCAGACTCCTGCCCTCGCCGCAGTCGTATGGTATCTCAAAAAATATATGGACTTTGTGATATATGTTCTCAATATATTCCAAAGACGGGAAAGAGACCGTGAGGTTCCTGTGCATCTTCTTGATGTCCGACGAGTTCCAAAGGAGGACCGCAAATGAGGGAAGCCCATCCCTGCCGGCACGCCCCGCCTCCTGGAAATATGCCTCGGG
>JBJEJS010000436.1:0-6437 GCA_051878235.1 Candidatus Cryptobacteroides sp. | reverse complement strand
CGACCCCTCGATCAGCCTCCTGATTCTCGTGGCATTGGCAAGGATGCCCGACTCCTTCTGCTGGCGGACGACAGTTGACAGCGATGTGAACACCGCACCTCCGACCATCGACATATAATCCTTTGACAGGGCGGGACTTGCATCAAGCCCCACAGGAGGCAACTGAGCCGAGTCGCCCATCAGGACCAACTTGCACTCCACTCCCCTGCGGACGAAAGAGACAAGGTCCTCAAGGAGATTCCCCGTCCCGAACTGCGCCGCGCCCTGGCCCCGCTCCGAATCGATGCCGATGAGGGAGACCTCATCCACAACGAACAGGGTGTTCTTCATCTTGTTGGGAGAAAGGGTGAACTCCCCGAATCCGTCCCCTCCGACGGCCTTCTGGCGGTAGATGTGCTTGTGGATTGTGAATGCCGGAGAGCCGGAATACCCCGAAAGCACCTTTGCGGCACGCCCTGTGGGGGCAAGCAGCACACAAGGGATGTTGAACTCCTTCATCGTGTTGATTACGGCGGACATCGCAGTGGTCTTTCCTGTCCCTGCATATCCGTTCACGACAAGGATGTCGGAATCGTCAGAGCAGATGAAGCCGGCGGCAGTGCGGAGCATCCTCTCCTGACACGGCGTAGGCTCATATTTCAGATGGGAAAGAAAACCCGAATAAAGAAAGTCAGCCCTTCCCATCAGTGCCTCCTTTTGAAGATGAAGGTGAACACCGCAAGGACAGGATATATCTCAAGACGGCCCAGGATCATCAATAAACTGCAAACGACCTTGGCAACGGCAGGTTGGGAGGCAAAGTTCCCGAAAGTCCCTATCTCGCCCAGTCCTGGCCCGACATTGCCCATTGAGGCGACAGTTCCCGAAACGGCTGACATCACATCCACCCCGCACAATGTGAGCAGCAGAATGCCGATAATCATTATCGAACAATACAGAATCACATAAAGCAGCACAGGAAGAGCCTCGCTGTCAGTCAGATAATGTCCTCCAGCACGGATTTTCGAGACGGATGACGGATGAAGTTCCGAGCGGATCTGACGGGCAAGGGTATGGAAGACGATGTAGAGCCTGTCCGCCTTCATTCCTCCCACAGTCGAGCCTGAGCATCCGCATTGGATTGACGCGAACAGAAGCACTATTCCGCTCATAAAAGGCCAGGAGGCATTGTCCACTATCCCGAAACCGGTCGTGGTCACATAGCAGCAGACCTGAAGGAAGGAGTCTGACGCCGCCTTGAACCAGGAATCGTAATTCCCCTGCAATTTGAGGGAGAACATAATCAGCAGGGACATCACCACGACGGAACAGATATAGTACCTGAACACGGGATTCTTCACCAGAGGCTTCAGGGAACGGGTGATGACCACCGTATAGACCAGTCCGAAATGCAGTGAGGCGACCAGCATATAGAACGCCACCGCTATGTTGATTGGGGTTGACTCGAACTGGGATATTGAAAGGTTCTTTGTGCTGAATCCTCCTGTGGAGACCACGCTGAAGGCGTGGTTGACGGCATCGAAGAAGGACATCCCGAGAATCCAGAATGTGATTGTGGCGAAAAATGTGATTCCGAGATAGACCGAAACTATTATCTGCACGGTCTTCATCGACCTCGAGCGGTAGCCCTCACGCGAAAGCGACGAAAGTTCCAGTTTGGAGAGTTTCAGGCGGAAAGGGCTTGCCGACGGGAGCACAAGCAGAAGGAAGACCACGACTCCCAAACCTCCGATGAAATGGGTTGAGGACCTCCAGAAAAGAAGCCCTTTCGGCAGGGACTCGATGTCGGTCAGGATGGTCGCCCCTGTGGTTGTGTAGCCAGAGACGCTCTCAAACCAGGCATTCGTGATGGTGAATTCCCCTCCCCAAAGCACATACGGGAGCATTCCGAAGATGAACGAAAGCAGCCAGGACAGCACGACTATCATAAAGCCGTCCGAGACGGATATGGAGACCGACTCCCTCACGAAGACAAATGGGAACGCACCGAAGATGAAGGTTATGATGAAACTGATCGCAAGCGGGGCAAAAGCCGAATCCATCCCGTTGAAGACGGACACAAGCATCGACAGGAACATAAAAAGCGCGCTGACCAGCAAAGCCAGTCCGACATTCTTTGATATGACCCTGACATTCATAATTCCTTGTTCCGAAAAAATTCCTGGCGTCCTATTCCTGCACGGACTCGACAGCCTCAATCATCCTGTCCCTCTCATCCTTGAGGGACTTGTTCCTGCGCCGCAGTTCGACATTCTCGTCAACGACCTCCTTCACCTCCGAGTTCAGTTCCGCAAGCTGGTCCGTTCCGTCAAATGTGCAGTTGTAGCGCCCGCCTGTCAGCCCGTAGTTCTTCAGGGATGCAAGCATCTTGTAGATCGGACCGACATAATATGCGGATAAGAAGAAATACAGGAGGGCAATCAGGATGAGTCCCGCGCCGACCGACACGATTCCCGGAATGATGCTCCTGTAGAAACTCTGCTGAAAGGTCAGGGAATTGGCGTGGAGTTCGTCGTATGCGACGGCGGTCAGTTTCTCGATGTCGCTCCTGAGCCTCTGGTAACGCGGCTGAAGCCTGTCGAAATACCATTCCCTCGAATTGATGAAGTCGGACATCATCACCTGCTCGAACTCAAGGGATGTGAGCATATATGCCGTGTAGGCATAGACCACCGAGTCGGTGATCGGGTTAGCCTTCTTGGATGTCAGCGAATTGCGCAGGCTGTCGCAGGAATCGAGGAAAGCCGCCATATCGAAATCAGGGAGTTTTCCCCCCTCGTCGTCACCGATTGCGGCGAGCATCTTCAGATTGTACTCGTCACTTTTAGACGCGAGTTTCTGTGCCGCATTGATGTTGCGGATGTTTGCCGCCACCTGGTCCGACACATAATTGCTCATCCTGCGGAACTCCAGCACGGAAATGACGCTCGAAAGGAGCAGCATAGCGGCTATTGAGCCCAGTCCGAGCACAAGTTTTGTCTTCATAGAGACCTGTCCGGCCCCCAATTTCCTTCTAGTGGTTCCGTGCATTCCATTCACATTTTAATGAATTCCGAACAACCCGCAAATATAAGACTATTCCGCGTCTTTTCAAATCCCGTCTCAGAAAAGCAGGTTCATATCCCGCTCCATCAGCGGCTCCGCCAGGGATTCAGGAATGAACCGCCAACTTCCGATGACCGCAGGATTACCTGTCACGGCAGGGTCGATTGAGCCGGACTTGCACAAATAGCCGTGAAGAAGTTCACGGATTTCGGGATATTTCGCCACAAGCCTGCTCTCCATCTTTTCAGAATCGATTCCGGCAGCCTTCAAGAGCCCTCCGCCCCCGCTTGCCCTGTAGGAATTCATCGCCACGACATACTCCTTGACGGGACTGAATTCCTCCCCGTCAGCGGTGGAGAGGATTTCCACACGCCTGCCGAAAGGCTTTGTCACATCCACCGTATAAACCAGTCCCGCCGCGGAATCCAGATTGTAGGCCCGTCCGACAAAGGACCACTTCTCCTGGCCCGTGCGCGGATCAGGAGCGGCGGTTATTTTCAGAAGGTGCTCATCCGCAGACTTCCCGCTGACAGTGTTGATCCATCCGTCGTATGAAGCCTCCAGATAATCCTTTATCTCCTGCCCCGTCATCCTCAGGGTAAAAAGACGGTTCTCAAAAGGATAAATCGTGAACAGGTCGTCATAGATGAGCGTCCCTGCCTTGACCATCCCGTTGAAGGTCAGGGGGGAAGCGACGGAAACATCCGCCCCGGAAGCGTCCAGGGCAAGCGTGTTGAGCAGATTGACATAATCGCTCATACCCCTGTAGGCATCCCTGGTAAGCAGGTCGATGTTCAACTGTCCAATAGGCTTGAGAGTGAAATCCCTGACCGCCTCATAATCTTTCCTGAATTTTTTGCGCATCCTTTCGTCTGTCCTTGCCACATCCACAGGTATCAGTTCCGAGCCGAAGGACTTCTCCACACATTTCCCGTCACGGACCTTGACATTCAGGACACCGTGCCCTATGTTCCTGCAATGGCTTCCCGAATTGATGAAAGCGCGGTCGGTCGTGGTCATCACCACAGGCCTGTGATCGTGCGCCGCCACGACAAAATCCACCCCTTTCAAGGTGTTGAAAAGGTAAAGGCCCTGGTTCTCATAGACAGAACCGTCCCCTGGTCCCGTCCCCGTGTGCGCCGCCACAATCACAACATCAGGATTCTCCTTTTCCCTGACCTTGTCCACATATTCCTGGACATACGGGACAAGCCCCCCGAAAGCAAGTCCCCTCCAAAGTTCCTCAGGCAGCCACTCCCTTATGTTAGGATTGGTGAAACCGATGACGGCCACCTTGAGCCCCTGCCTGCGAAGCACAGTATAGCCCGGGAAATAAATGTCAGGCTCACCCGCACTGTCCGTGATGACCTGCCCGTCCTCACCCGTACGGAAGACATTGGCAGCGAGGAAAGGCACGGACATCTGCCCCGGGATACGGTCGTACACACGGTGTCCCGTCTCAATGTCGTGGTTTCCCACAACGACGGCATCATATTTCATATATTCCGCCATACGGGCATATATATGCCTGTGCAGAGTGTCCACGAAATTAAAGAAATACGAGGCATTGTCGCCCTGAAGGCAGTCTCCCGCATCAATGAAGACCACATTGTCCTTCCCGTAAAGGCCTCTCAGGCTGTCGACCTGGGCGGAGACGGCAAGAAGGGAGGCTTTCGGAGCACGGCCTTCAACATAGAGGGAGTCGAAATATCTGCCGTGCACATCATTTGTGGTGAGAAGATGGATTGTATAATCCCCGTCCTTCAATCCCCCGGGCTGGCAGGAGACTGAAAGCATCAGCGCCAGGGCGCAAAAAAATATATGTATATATCTCATCATTTATATAAATAAATTCCATCATTTGCAGGAACTCCTGCCTGAGTTCCGGCGGTCCAAAAGTTCCTGGAGGTTGAAAACTAGGGAAAGACACTGCTGGAAGCCCGAATATCCATTTGAATGGAAATGCGCGACAAGTCCGATGCGCAGATCCAGGAAAGAGGCTATCCTCGGTTCGTAATATACCTCAAGACGGTCATATATACCTAAAGATGAAGTGTTCCCATCTTCATACAGACGGTACATAGGATCTCCGAAATACAAGTCCTTGCCATATTTGTAGCCTCCCGGGTCAAGAGTGTCGTAATAAGGCATCATATTCCTTCCGACAAAGACCTTGTCCACAATGCCGACATTCCATTTGCGGATTTCAAACTCGGCCTCCCCTCCGCACGGGAAGACATATTTCCCGACCAGTTTCCTGTCCTGCTGTGCGCCCTGGAGCCATCCTATGGTCAGGGAAAGTTTCTGGAAAGGGGTCATCACAGCAAAATCGAAATTGATGTACGGATTGGCGAGCACATTGTCAACCACGCCGACGGCAGTCTCGCTGCAGGCATAATGGTACATCGTGAAATACCATCCCAGGGACAGATAAGGCTTGATCTGCGATTTTCCGCTGCTGAAAAGCATAAACCTTTCCCTGCGGTATTTCCCGAGCAGGCCCATCCAGTCGATTCCGACTTCATAGTAGGATTTCGGCCTTCTGAACTGCAGCAGAAGCCCCTCAAGGTTGTTGTCGTAGAAACGGAGGGAATCGGAAAAGAAGGCACGGGGATAGGTGGCCGCCGTTGAACGCGGAAAGATTCCCGCAGTCATAGTCATATCAGTCTTCCTGAAGGAGGCGTCCCATTTGTAATACAGGAGAATCTCGCCGAAAAGATTCCAGTTGCCCTGCTTTGAGGATGCCTCGGGATTGGCTTCGCTTCCTCCCCCTGAAACTGTCTGCTCCGGTCCTGCGGGATTCCGTCCGAAGTCCTTCATCACATCGATTCCCGCCATAAGCCGATGGCGCATCCCGTCTGGCTGGCTGACCGAAAGCCCCACAGCCGGAGTGAGCCTCGCGCCGAAAATCGTCATTGACGGATAAAGGGATGTCCTGTACTCGGTGTTGTCAAAATTCATCTCGAAGTTGACATCGTATGCAAAACGTACATTGACAGAGTCCCTGGCGGACCCCGCAATTGCAGGGCAGAATGAGGACAGGACGGTGACGACCGCCGCAACAACTATATTTCTCAATGCCGCCGTATTCATATCCGACTCAAGTTTCACAATAAACTTTCAAAAGTAACAATTATTTTGATATTTTTGCAGACAGAGGAACCGATGACGGTCATTTTTTGAAGATTCCTAAACTTTACAGTCAGTAATGAAACTACAGACCCCCGTGCAGGACATCCCCTGTGCCTGCCCCATATCATACGACGAGAAGATAATGTTCATCGGGAGCTGCTTTTCGGACAATGTCGGAAAGATTCTCGATGACTACGGCTTCGATGTCCTTGTGAATCCGTTCGGCACGCTCTACAACCCCGCATCCATCAAGGAATCAC
>JBJEJS010000435.1:0-6497 GCA_051878235.1 Candidatus Cryptobacteroides sp. | reverse complement strand
GGCGGAACTCGGATGGGTGATCTCCAAGGAGAGTTTCCTTAAAGATTCAAGAAATGTTGACTTCTTGAAAATCAGAGCACAGTACGGTAAGGTCGCCTACAATCCATTTGGCTCGCAAACACTTTACGAAGACAGTTACAGCACAAGTAAGGGCATCACATTCGGACCTGCATCACAGGGATTCGAATGGCTCGGCTCATATACCCGTTATTCTTCCGTGGCAACAACCCTGAAACGGCTGGGGAACGAGGGCCTGACCTGGGAAGACCGCAGGGAACTTACCGTCGGAATTGAAGCAGGCTTTTTCAGGAACAGGCTCTCAATCAGTGCGGAATATTATTATTTGCTTCGTGATGGAATCATTACTGACATAAGTGCCGTAAATCCGGCGGTCTTCGGGATGGACGGTGTGGTGACCTTCGCAAATTACAACAAGGCTTCATATTACGGAGGTGACATTTCCCTGAATTGGACCGACCGCATAGGAAAGTTCGAATATTCCGTCGGAGGGTGGCTCCAGATTCCGAGAGGCAGATGGCTGAGGTACAATGAGAGGGAAATCAACTCCTACAACCGTGTCGAAGGAAGTGCCTTGGGCAGTTATCACGGTTACAGATGCATCGGGAAGTTTGAGTCAACGGAGGATATTGCCTCGTCTCCAGTTCAGGTTTTTGACAACAATGTCGAGGTCGGAGACCTCAAATACGAGGATATGAACGGCGACGGCAGGATCGATTCAAACGACCTGACGATCGTGGGGAACACTTCGGCAAAGTATGTATATTCCGTAAATATATATCTGAAATATGGAAAATTCGACCTTACGGCGGTCGGTGTCGGTCGTGCCGGCTTCGACACGCCGCTCACGAACTCATATTTCTGGAACGGATGGGGGACGGACAATTACTCCGTCTTTGTCAGGGACAACATCGGAGGAGCCTACCCGAGACTGTCCTACGATAAATTGACCAATAATTTCCAACCTTCCGACTTCTGGCTCAGGAAAGGAGGATGGTTCAAAATCAAGAATGTCGAACTCGGCCTGAATCTCTCTTTCCGGGACACGAAGTCCATCAAGGGACTCAGGGTATTTCTACGGGGCACTAACCTTTGCACGATAAGCGGAATAAAGGATGTGGATCCTGAAAGTGTGGATTCCGGTGTCTCCACAGATCCGCTTTTCAGGACATTCACCGGCGGAATCAAGTTGAACTTTTAGCATTGCATCCTGATGAAAAGAATATTGATGATGATTTCTCTGGCGTTCCTTGCCGCCTCCTGTGATTTCCTCGATCCGCTTCCAGACGGGAATGTTACCGACGGGAACCTTTCGGAATATCCGTCATACATAAGAGGTTTTGTGGACAAGGCATACGACCTGATGCCGACCTCATATATCAGCAACGAGTACATATATCTCGATGCCGTGACTGACGATGCCGTAATCACTTCCTCGTCCTCGCTGATGCGGAAATACGGGACCGGCGCGCTTTCACCTGATTCAAATCCGTTCGAGGCCTATTGGACCAGAGACTACAAGGCTATAATGTATGTCAACCGCTTTCTTGAGGACAATGTGGGGATGAATACCCGTTACCTTGTTGACAATGAGAACAATGCACTCCTTCAGAGATATCTTCAGGGAGATGCTTATGCTCTCCGTGCGTGGTACGGCTTCGACCTTCTTAAAAAATTCGGAGGGAAAGGACCGGACGGTATTTTATTCGGAGTGCCGATCGTCACTTCGCCTGTGGATGTGTTCACGGAGGACCCTACATCAGTCAAGAGAAACACTTGGGAGGAATGTGCCAGGCAGATTCTGGATGACTGCGATTCGGCACTGGTCTATCTTCCTGAAGCGAACCGTGACTGGCTGGGCCAACATACCACAATTGACGGGGCATCCAGATGGAAACGCTTTGACGGAGTGACCGTCAATGCCCTCAAGTCATTGGTATGGCTCTATTGGGCGTCACCTGCATTCAATCCGGAAAATGATGTGACCAGGTGGGACAACGCCGCGAAATATGCTGCTAAGGTGATGGACTTCAAACTCCTCCAAGACGGTGCACACGGGTTTGATCCTGCCGTGAAGTTCACCTGGTTATGGCCCAATTCGACAGAGATAATAATGACATCCGACTGGGCAACCAATTCCGATATGGAAAGCCTGTTCTATCCTGAGGGTTTCCGTGGGAACGGGTCTGTCGGAGCATCCCAGAATCTTGCCGATGCATTCCCGATGGCAAACGGTTATCCTGTGACTGACGCACGCTCGGGATATGACCCTTCCAATCCGTATGTCGGGAGGGATCCGAGATTCTACTGCACCATAAACTACAACGGCGGGAGTGTCATCCGCCCTTCCAACGGAGAGACGATGTATGTGTTCGATATGTCAGAAAACGGCAGGGATGCCGCAGGAAAGGTCGGCAATGTCCTGACGAATTATTATGTGCGCAAATATGTCAATCTGGAATGGAACCGTAATGACGACAAACTGAATACCCAGCCGAGATCCATATATTTCTTCAGATGGACACAGATGTGCCTTGTCTTTGCAGAGGCCGCCAACCATGTCAGCGGTCCTTCCGCCTTGCTTTACGGATATTCTCCTGTTCAGGCTCTCAGATATGTCAGAAGCAGGGAAACGGTCGAGGGGACTCCAGGACTTTGCTCCGGAGGAAACGATCCTTACCTTGATGAAGTGGCAGGTCTCGGGGAGGATGCTTTCGACAGCCTTGTGCGCAACGAAAGACGCATAGAACTGTGTTTTGAGGGACAGAGATATTTTGACCTCAGGAGATGGTGCTACAGTTCGTGGGAGGAAAACCTGAATGTGGATGTCGTCAGACCTGTGTTCGGTGCGGACGGCATTACCTACGGGACTGTCGAAAAGAGGCAGTTCAGTTCCCCTTGGCTTCCCCTGCCTTACTATGATGCCATCAAATGCGGTCTCCCCCAGAATCAGGGATGGGAGACCTGGAGATAGATATGTTGTTTGATAAATATTATATGCCCGTTATGAAAATAAATGAGATTAAGAGACATCTGATTCCTGTACTTCCCCTGTTGTGCCTTGTGTCACTGACGGGGTGTTATGAGGATTATGTGAAGGATTATGAGTACAGCGGAGTCTATGTCGCCTACCAGTATGACTTGAGGACTTTTGTGGTCGGAGAGGGGATGGAATTCAAGATAGGGGCAGTCCTGGGAGGTGTGATAAGCAACAGCAGGGACAGGAATGTCTGGTTTGACTTCGACGACAATCTTGTTACGGAGGACCTCAGCCAGTTTATACCCGGTTACGGAGCAAGTTTCAATGCCTTTTCAGAAATGACCGGAGCGACATCCGTAGGTGCCGTCAGTCAGGATTATGTCAAGACGGCAATGACCTCCAGCGGCATAAAGGCCCTCACTCCGCTCCCGACAGGAGCTGTGACCGTGCCTGAAGGGAGCAGCATAAAGATAGAACGCGGACGGCACACTGGCACGGTCACCGTCAAGGCTGATTCATCTGCTTTCTTGTCCCTTCCCGGTGCCGGACCTGATCCATACTACGCAATCGGATTCAGAATCACTTCTGCCGACGCCGACACTGTGCTTCTGTCAAAATCCTACGAGGTGATCGCCCTCAGATATGAAAATATGCTTTTCGGCAATTGGTACCACAACGGCAAGACCGAGATATTTGACACATCAGGCAATCTCTATGACACAAAAATCTATCACGGGGAAATCAATTCGGATGATATCTGTGTGCTGAAAACGGCCGCTCCCGATGCAGTCCTGGCCGACAGGACGGGCTATCTGAACGGTGCGCTCAAAATAAGCATTGACAAAGGTGACATTACTGTCTCCACTGCTGCCGGCGGCCCTTCCGTGACGGATCTCGGCTCGTCCTACAACAGGGCCCGCCTGCTTCAAGACAGGGAGTTGTACCTGAAATATAGTTTCACGGACGCGGCGGGACTCCAGAATGTCGTGACCGACACCCTGTCATTCAGGAACAGAATCCGCGACGGAGTCAATGAATGGCAGGATGAGAACAGTGAACATTACAACTAATTCAGATTGTTATGAAGAAATATATATTATTGACTCTTGTTTTTATGATGCTTTTCGCCTGCTGCAGCAGGGAGGAAAAGCTGAATATGCCCTCAGGAGTGTCTGTATTGGAAGCGGAAGTGTCCACCGGAGAGCCTTACCACATATCCGGTTCCGGTTTTGAGATTGGTGACCTCATCACTTTTGAATCAAAGGATTCACGGTACAGGTTTCAGATTGTAGTCAAACCGGGGACACTCTCTTCTTCCGGAGTGGATGTCATCCTTCCGAGGGGATTTGTCTATGAAATGGAATACTATGTCTATCTCGTGCGTGGGGTGGAAAGGGTGCTGCTCGGCAGCGCGGTGTTCCACAGGGGAGCGGTCTCCCTTGAGGACGGGATGGATTACTGCGGACTTGTCTGTGACTATGAAGGCAACCCGATTCCCGGAGTGACCGTGAGTGACGGCTATTCCTGCACGGTCACTGACGAAAAAGGAGTGTATCAACTCAAAGGATGTGAATATTCCTACCATATCTTCATCTCCATCCCTGAGACCTTCAAGGTGCCGATGGAGGAGGACCTGCCTTGTTTCTGGTCACTGATTGAACAGGACAAATTCAGATATGACTTTACTCTGGAGCCTCTTGGGGAGCAAGAAAAGGAATTTTATCTTTTCTGCCTTGCCGACCCTCAGTGCCAAAACCAGAACCGGCATGTGAAAAGGTTCATCGACGAGACCACACCGGATGTCCTTGCTATGGCAAATGCCCTGAAGACAACCTGTCCGGTCTATGGAATCACCCTCGGGGACATAGGTTTCAATGACTCGGACACCGACTACAATTCGAAGAACGGTATCTTCCCTGCAATGAAGACTGCAATGGCAGCGACAAAAATCGGACTGCCGCTGTTTCAGGTTATGGGAAACCACGACAACAGGAGAATCGATTCAGGAACATATTCTGTGGCGTCCGACATAAGTGCAGAAAGGGCGTTTGAGAAGGTGTTCGGTCCTGTGAACTATTCTTTCAACAGGGGTGATGCGCACATTGTGGCAATGGACAACATCCTGTTCACCAATCACGGCAAGTACAGTCTCGGATTCCGTGACGACCAGGTCGAATGGCTGAGACAGGATCTTGCCAATGTACCTAAGGACAAACTGCTGATCCTCTGTGTGCATATCCCGCTCGGCGGCTCAACTGCAAACAATGTCCCGGCAATCCTTGAACTGGTTGAATCCTTTAAGGAATGTCACATAATGGCAGGACATACCCATTACGCCCAGAACACCATCTATCCTAAAAGATACCAGCACACCCACGCCGCTGTCTGCGGGGCCTGGTGGTGGTCGACAGTGAACACCGACGGTGCGCCTAATGGCTATGCGGTCTATAAAGTGAACGGGGCCTCGATAGAAGGCTGGCAGTATAAAGGTGTCGACCTGGATGCCTCCTGTCAGATCCGTATGTATCGCGGCAATCTGGACTATATGGCAGGCACGGTCACTTCCTACCGTTTCGCGATGGACGGCTCCGACTACATCTGGGCGAATATATGGAATTGGGACAGCGACTGGAGTGTCGAGGTGTACGAGGACGGAGTGTTCAGCGGGAATATGGTCCACCAGACATCCGGCACAAGAAGGGACGCCTGGGCGGTCGGTTACCACATAGGTATAGTCGGCCGCACCTCTATCTCATCCTACGACAAGACCAATGTCAGCCACCTCTTCTATTACAAGTTGAATAACCCTTCAGCAAAAGTCGAGATAAGGGCAACTGACCGCTTCGGCAACCGCTACATCCAGGACACATTCTCCGGAAACACCCGTGAATTTTGGCCTGTGGCCCCGCCTGACGAGGGAATGTATTGAATAAAAAAAACATCTGGCCTTTTTGAGGTCAGATGTTTTTTTCTTTGGGGGATCTATGTCCTATTCCACAAAAGCAAGAATCTCGCCCTTGGCGACATTGTCGCCCTGTTTGGAGCAGATGGCTACGATGCGGCCGTCCCTTGCAGGAATCACCTCCTCCATTCCGTAATATGTCTGGATGTATGCCAGAGCCTTGCCTGCCTCCACTTTTGTGCCTGTAACAGGGGCTGTCGAAGCGTCATCCACATCGACCTGCCACAGCAACTGGCCTTTGACAGGGGCCTGGACAGGCACTGCGGAAGGATATTTCGCGGCTATGCCCTCAATGTCGTATTTAGGCATTTCCACCACCGGCCTTGTGATGACCACAGGTGCGCCTGCCTTTGCGCGTGCCGCCTCAAGGTCCTTGTTGAAACGCTCCTTGGCGATACCGCTTTTATAGTCGCGGTACTGCCTTTCGTGCATAGCGAACTCAAAGAGTTCCTCGTCGTCCTGACCGAAGTCCCATCCTTCCTCCTTCATCATTGCGCGGAACTTGTCCAACTCATTAGGGAAGGCATCCTGAGGGGT
>JBJEJS010000434.1:0-6500 GCA_051878235.1 Candidatus Cryptobacteroides sp. | reverse complement strand
CGATAACCAACACGATATCCTATAAGTGGGACCTGAACCAGGACCACTCCTTCAACTTCCTGATAGGACAGGAGGGTGTCGATTACCACTATGAAGGCTTCAGCGTGTCAACCGCAGGCCAGAACAATGACCTTCTGACGGACATCAGCACGGGAACAAGGGCTACATCCTGGAGCAGCACGACTGATTCCGACTACGCCTTCCTGTCGTTCTTCGGCAGGGCGGAGTACAATTGGCAGCAGAGGCTTTACGCTGATTTCTCTGTCAGGGCGGACGGTTCCTCAAGATTCGGAAAGTCGGGACGCTGGGCAGGCTTCTGGTCTGTCGGACTGATGTGGAACTTGAGGAATGAGAAATTTATGGAAAGTTCGCGCGGATGGCTGACGAATGCCCAGATAGCCCTCAGCACCGGTACCTCAGGAAACTCCTCAATCCCTAATTATGAGCATCTTGCCCTTGTCGGGGGCGGATTGGACTATGTCGGGGATGCAGGTATCGCTCCGAGCCAGCCGGGCAATGAGGACCTCGGATGGGAGAAACTCTGGACGACCAACCTCGCTTTCCATTTCGGATTCTGGAACAGGCTCGATGTCGATTTGGAACTCTACAACAAGAAGACTACGGATATGCTGATGGAAGTGCCTCAGTCATACGCTTCCTCCAACGGCTTCGGCTACACCTGGAGCAATGTCGGCGGGATGGTCAACAGGGGAGTGGAACTCAATCTGAACGCCGTCCTGTTGCAGGTCAGGGATTTCACCTGGTCGGTCAATGCCAATGTCTCTTACAATTCGAACAGGATAACCGAACTGTACAACGGAGTGCAGGAATACGAACTGGCGAACACCAACACGAAACTCGTTGTCGGACATCCTGTCGGGGAGTTCTACATCAACCGCTATGCGGGAGTCAATCCTGCAAACGGAGACGCCCTCTGGTATGACAAGGACGGGAACATCACAACCGAGATGCGTGACGAGGACAAGGTTATGATAGGCAAGACCTACTTTGCGCCTTGGCAGGGCGGCTTCGGCACGAACCTTTCCTGGAAGGGTCTCTCACTCTCCGCCCAGTTCAGTTGGGTGGCGGACAGGTGGATGATAAACAACGACAGATATTTTGACGAGAGCAACGGGCGTTTCCAGAGTTACAACCAGAGCCGCAGGCTGCTCGACCGCTGGAAGGAGCCTGGTGACATCACCGACATCCCGAGGCACGGCGTTTACACCGAATTTGACAGCCGTCTTCTCGAAGATGCCTCCTTCCTCCGTCTGAAGAATCTCCAGATTGGCTATTCCTTCCCTCAGGACCTTATGAGGAAGACCCGCTTCATCAGGGGGATAAAGGTATATGCCCAGGGACAGAATCTTCTGACTGCCACGAAGTTCTCAGGACTTGACCCTGAGAGTTCCTCAAATATATATGCCGCACAGTATCCTATGTCCCGCCAGTTCACATTCGGGCTTGAACTCAAATTCTGACGGAAAGATGACAAAGGAAACACTCAATATAAGGAAATTGATGATGAACAGCATATTCAGAAAAATAAATATTATCGCATCTTCCGCAGTCCTTCTTTTAGGGACCGTGTCCTGCCTGGACAAATATCCCCAGTCAGCAATCCCGGAGGATGAGGCAATGAAGACTTTCTCCGATGCGGAGCAGTTGGTCACAGGCATCTATGCCTCCTTCAAGAGCAGTGCGCTTTATGGGGGCTATCTTACGCTCCTTCCTGACATCCAGTCGGATTTTGTCTATGCGGTCAACGGATTCAGCAACACATACGGCAAAATCTGGCAGTGGAACATAAAGACTACCGACGACAATGTGGAGGCGGTTTTCGGAAGCCTTTATTATGTGATAGGAAAATGTAATTTCTATCTTGACCAGATAGATGGCCTGAAGGCTTCGCTGACCGATGACGAGTCTCTGGAATATATCGACTACTATACCGGAGAGGTCTATTGCGCCAGGGCGTTGGCATATTCGGAACTCCTCAAACTTTTCTGCAAGGCATACGATCCGCAGACCGCCGCTTCCGAGCAGGGTCTTGTCCTGAAGGACACATATTTCGGTGAAGGGCCTTCCGGCAGGGCATCTCTCAAGGATTCCTACCAGTTCGTCCTTGACGACCTCGCAAAGGCTGAGGAAATGCTTGACGAGGAGAACGACTCCTATAATTCCTACTATTTCACCAATGCAGCCGCAAAGGCTCTCCACGCGCGTGTCGCCCTTTATATGCAGGACTGGGATGCCGCTGTGAAATATTCGACGGAAGTAATTGAAAGCGGCTCTTTCGCTCTTGCCGACGGTGCCGCAAGTTTCTCTTCCGACTACACCTACCTTGAATATTTGTGGCGTTACGATTCCTCATACGAAATCATCTGGAGGGTCGGCTACACGACCACTTCATACGGAGGACCTCTCGGAAGGGTATTCCTCGGCTACACCGGCACGGGATATTTCTATCCGGATTATGTGCCTGCCCAGTGGGTGCTGAACCTCTTCTCATCTGCGGACGGAAGATATGACGCCTATTTCGACTCATCCCTTCCTGTAGGCTATTCACACGGACTGTCCTGGCCTCTGCTCACGAAGTTCTACGGAAATCCGAATTTCTGGTCCATAAGGCTTTACCATTATAATATGCCTAAGCCTCTGAGGCTCTCCGAGCAGTATCTTATCAGGGCTGAGGCTTATTGCAGGCAGTCCTCCCCGAATTATTCCGCCGCGTCCAAAGACCTGACGGCGCTCCAGTCCAAACGCAATGTGACAGGCTCCGGAAGCGTCACCGTTGGTGCAGGCAACTGGCTGGAGGTCATCGGCAATGAGAGGGTGAAGGAATTGTATATGGAAGGCTTCAGGCTTCACGACCTCAAAAGGTGGAACAAAGGCTTCGAGCGCACACCTCAGACCGAGTCCCTTGCCGAGGGCAGTTCCCTTAAAGTGGATGCGGACAACCCTCTTTTCGTATGGCCTGTCCCTCAGCACGAGATTGAGGCACCTGGCTCTCCTTATGCTGAATAAGAACACATATATTGTTTATGATGAACAAGATAATTTCATATATATCTTTAGCCGCCCTCGTCCTTTCGGTATGTGTCGGATGCAGGGAGGATTATATCACATATTCCGGAGCCGAATATGTGATGTTCGCGGACACGCTTTCCGTCCGTCCTGTCCAGAAGGATGTGGACTGGTTCACGGTCCCGGTCGTCTCCACGGTGGCCTGCAGTTATGACAGGACAGTCGCAGTCGAGATCATTGATGCGGGGAGCGACGCCATCGAGGGCTACCATTACAGGCTTGAGTCCAACACCGTCACCATTCCTGCGGGACAGACAAGGACAGATGTCAGGGTGCACGGCTATTACGACAGGATGGACGGGGACACCCCCCTGACCTTCAATTTGAGCCTCGTGATGCCGGATGTGCTTGAGATGCCTCTCTACGGGCGTGCCACAAAGGTTATGATGAGGAAGGTCGGTCCGTTTGACATCAACGATTTTGTCGGGGACTGCGTCGTGACATCCCTGTTCCTGTATTATTATTCTTTGGATTCATCCTACCAGAGGCTTATCAGGACGGAAATATATCCTTCTATGGAGAACACCATCGTCTGCCGGAATTTCCTGTATGACGGATATGACATCCTTATGACATTCGATCCTGAGGACCCGTTGAATCCGGTGGTCACCGTTCCGGAGGGACAGGTGATGAGCGATGAGGCCTCAGTATTCGGAATCGTTTACGGGGACAACAGGATTCTTATATCCGACAGCACCTCCAACACTTCATATTTCAATTCGCTCGGGAAATATGCCGAGGTCTGGATAAGGGTTTATGTGGAGAATCTCGGTGACCTTTTCGGTGTGGTCGGGCAGTATTACAATGTTATGGAATGGATCAGCGAGGAAGAGGCTGACAGGCTGCACAGGGAAGAAGGAATGTAGGGGAGCGCAGCAACAATTATTGATGAAATTTTATGAACCCAAATGTTATAATTATGAAAACGAACTTTTTCAAATGGGCTGTATGCAGCGTAGTCGCTTTGTCTGCCCTTGTCTCCTGTGAAAATAAGGAAAATCAGGAGGTACAGTTCCCGGACAGTCTCGGCACCATAACGGTGGAACCGGGTCAGCAGGTGGAACTTACTTTTAAGGCTCTCTTTGACTGGGAACTTGTCATTGAGGGTGATGACGCAAGCACTGATTGGTTCTGGTTCAACGAAGGCTCCCAGCCTGTCCTCAAAACCAGCGGACAGAAGACGGAGTCTGTCACGGCAATCCTCAATGTGTCCGAGGAAGTCGAGTATGAGACCACCAGGACCTGCAATGTGTACATCTATATGACCGGCAAGCCTATGTTGTTTGCAACCATCGTGCGTCCTGCATCGGAGCCGGTGTTCAATCTTTTCTCAGCAATAACAGATGAGTATGGATATGTCTATTCAGACGGCGGAGACCTTGAGTTCGTCTATCACGAGGGAGCCCTTACTGCAGAGGAAACAACTTCATTGGTCTGGGTTCCTGAATCCGGCTCCTGGGGAATGCGTTTCCACGCAAACTCCTCATTCGCCTGGGAACTTTCCGATGTCCCTGATTGGCTTGATGTGTACGGATTGTCAAATGCTTCGGCAGGCGACATTGAGTTCAGCATTCTTGCCGACCTTGACAAGATGCCTATCTCCGGGACTGATTTCTCCCTTAGCGTGAAGAATGGATCCGATGTGTTCTGCACTTACAAATTCAAACTTCCTTCATCGGCGGATCTGGTCATTTCCAATGTGCCGGAGACTGTGTCTTTCCTCCCGGACGGGAAGTTGGATGACGAGATGGGACAGCCTTTCCTCAATGCTCTTTTCACTTCCGCGGAGGGACTCCAGCTTTTTGCTGCGACAAAAATTGGAGACTGGTATTATATCGCCAGCCCGGACAGTTATTTCTTCAACTGGATCACCATCGAAGAGGTATTCGGATGGGATGAGGGCGGCGACCAGATTCAGGACCAGAGGTACCGCATATCAATGTCTGCCAATGATTCAGGAGATGACCGCACTGCATATCTTCTTGCCATCCCTGGCTCTATAAAGATTACAAATCCTGAGTTTGACTTGTTCAATGACGAAGGCACTGAGTTCAAGGAAGAGTACAAGCAGTACATCGTTTCCACCCTCACCCAAACCGCAACCAGGGAGTTCCTTAAAATAGGTGAGAGTGCGAACTGCGTGTTCCGTCCGATTTCACAGGATGGCTGTGCTCCGTATGAGAAAGATGTGTATGAGGCTACGGCTATGTATGAGATTCCTGTTTATACATTGGTGCTGACTGAGGCTACTGAAACTTATGCGGCATTTGACGCACAGGCTTATACAAATATCACCTTCAACAACTTTGACCTGTCCGCATGTTCCGATGAGCAGATTTTCGCAACTATGGAAAAGGATGCGTGGGGCAATCTCAACTGTGCTCCTATTGCCTCAAAATGCGGCGAGGATGATCAGATGATGCTGATTGTGTTCTGGAACGGAGAGATGCCTGTCGCATTAGTGTATTGCGTTTACTCCAAGGGATATGTTGACGCTCCAGCCGATGCTCCTTTCTCATTCGCTTATCCGGATTGGGTCAAGGGTGCGACATTGAAACAGTGTTCTGCTGAACTTCTCAGTGCCGTCAATGAGCAGTTGTCGGAGATGGGAACTAAAATAGATGCCGCCAATGCCTGGGAACTGACGTACACCACTCCGGATTACAGTCAGGTGCTGTTGAATGTCCCTTGTATGCCGGATGAGTATCCTTGGATCGGTTGGGATGAGAACAAGTGGCTTTCATACGAACAGGCTGGTGAGAATCAGCTCTTCATTGATATGATGAGCACTGAGCCTGCACAGGATTTCTATGTGTTCAAGGAGAATTGGATGCCGAAATATGTGCTTGTCTGCACTTATGCTCCCGAACTCTAACGGAAGAAGGGCAGATTAATAATAAAGAAAAAGATACAGAGCGTTTTACAGATATGAGATTTTTCAGATTCTCCGTGATATCGCTGTTGACGGCACTCTCCGTCCTCGTGTCCTGCACGAGGACGGATCTGCCGGACAACCGTGAGCGGGATTACGGATATGTCCAGTTCAAATTGTACAAGGAAGCCTCATACGAGGGGACCAAGGCTCTTGTGCCGGAACTTGAATACCTTGCCGACGCAGGCAAGGTGAGGGTCACCCTTTCTTATGGCGACAACCTTATCACCCAGACCCTGACTTTGACGGCGGCCAATGACCAGGCGGCAGAATTCGGGTTGAGGAGCAGCAAACTCAAACTGCTCTCAGGGGATTATACGGTCGTGTCGTTTATGCTTTTTGACAAGTTGGACAATGAACTTTACCGTGGATCAGTCGATGAGACGGCCGTTACGGTGGTACCGGGCGGACTGTCTTCCTGCGACCTGCTTGTGAAAGTGGTGGAGAGGGGCAAGGTCCGTTTCAGATTCATAAAGGACTA
>JBJEJS010000433.1:0-6537 GCA_051878235.1 Candidatus Cryptobacteroides sp. | reverse complement strand
GAGAAGATGGTGCACCTTCCAGGCGTAGGTGGCGTCAAAACCAGCCTCGTGCAGCCAGGGTTCCTCGCCCTCGGCAAGGAAATACAGACCCTTGGGGGCATACTCGCTGCGGAGCTTCGGAATTGCCGTCTCCCAGAAGTCCCGTGGGACTATGTAGGCCATGTCGCAGCGGAAGCCGTCGATGTCCCTGTCAAGCCAGAAGCGCATCGCATCCACGACGGCCTCACGCATTTGGGCATTGTCGTAATTGAGCTTGGCTATGTCGGTCCAGTCATATTCAACAATCGTATTACCCAGTGAATCACGCACATACCAGTCAGCAGGCTTCTCATCCACCCACGGGCAGTCCGGGGATGTGTGGTTGGCGACCCAGTCAAGCACGACTTTCAGCCCGAGCCTGTGAGCCTCCCTCACGAAAGAGTCGAAATCCTCAAGGGTGCCGAACTCGTGGTTCACCGAGGTGTAGTCACGGATTGCGTAATATGACCCGAGGCTCCCCTTGCGGGCCTTGACCCCTATTTCATAAATCGGCATCAGCCAGACTATGTCAACCCCCAGTTCCTTCAGCCTCGGGAGTTCATTCCGGGCGGCGGCCAAAGTGCCCTCGGGAGTGTACTGGCGGACATTCATTTCATAGACGACGCTGTCGTAGGTCCACGCCGCGTGCGGATTCTTGTCACGGGAGCAGGAAAGCGCCAGCGCAAGGGCGGCAAAAACAATGAGAAGGTTTTTCATAAGAGTCATTTACAGTATTTGTTGATGCTTTCAGCCTTGACCTTGAAGAAGTTGTTGCCCTCTTCCAGCAGGCGGTATTCCTTGTGGTTGCTCCATTCGGAGGTCTCGTCCCTGATTGTCATATCCTCTCCCGTGTCATTTGACACATAGTCCTTTATCATCGAGTGCCAGGAGCGGATGCGCGACATCGAATTGGTGTAGTACATCTCCCCCTTGTCAGGCTCGACCAGTGAGAGGAGAGCCTGCTTGTAGATCTGCCTGAATTCCTCGTGACGGAGCAGTTTGTAAATCAGAGGATTGCCATTATCCCCCCAGTTCAGGGGATCCTGTCTCCCCGAGTCCATCCCGAGCGATGATGTGCCGAGGGTGTTGTCGTAATCATAGGGGATGAAGAAGAATTTGTAGGCATATTTGTCCTTGGAATTGAAGTACAGGTAGTAATTGTTCTTGTTTTTCCAATAGTCATCCCACATCCCGACCGCCACATTGACGGCGTAGGTCCTGAGAAGGAGTTCCACATCGCAGACCTCCTTGATCCAGTTGTAGAAACTCTCGTCGCCTTTTCCCTTGACCTTCAGGATGAAGTCCTGAAGCTGCGCCTTGGCCAACTCATAGTCATCGGTCTCAGTCTTCAGCTCGTAGGCCTTGTCGCTCCCGTCATTTCCGAAGAGTCCCTCATCCGTGGAGCTCAGGGATGCACCCCAGGAACATTTCCAGAGAAAGCCGTCCTTGTCGGTAAAACCGGACTCACGGGCACTGACAAAACGCCCGTCAGGAGGTTCCACCATATCATACACTCCCAGGTACACCGGTTTCGGGTCCCCTTCAACATAGAGCCACAGACGGCAGTAGGCGGAGTGCGGTGCAGTCCAGACGCCGAAACGGCGGAAAAGGTCGTAGCAGAAGACCTCGCGGGAATAGGTCGGGTCGTCCTTGAACCACTTGAGATAGACCTTCTTAACCCCGTGCAGCTCCTGGGCATCGCCTTTTTTGTATTTTGTGAAATTGAGCTGATAGTGGCAGTGGTGCCAGTCGGTATTACCGGCAGTGTGCTGCTCTCCCCCGTTGCCCTCGGGGCGTCTTCTGGAAGTGTTGCCCTTGAGCCTCACCCCGATGTCTGAAATCCTGACCCTCTCCTCTCCCTTGACAAATTCAAGGTCCGCGTGGATGTGTTCGGAGGTGTCATTGTCCTTGTCATATTCGGCAAGAAGCCTGTTCCACTCTTCAAGGCTGACCGAGAGATGGAACTCAGGGAGGTTCTTTCCGTCGTAAAGGTATTCAAGCCCCCCGTCGGAGGAGGGTCCGGACGGGTCATCCCCTCCGGGAGTGTCGTTAACATCCCCCGGATTGTCATCAGGGGGATTCTCTGTGTTCAATTCAGGGCTGCATGCGCAGAGGAATGCAGCCGAAAGGACAGTCAGTGCAGAAAGGAGTCTTTTCATTATTTGAAATTTACGAGTAATCTGAATTCTCCCGGCTTCAGACGGGCCGTGTAGCTGTCGCCCGTAATGCTCTCGGAAGGGTCAAAGCGGTTGTACCAGGTCGTTGAAACAGGCAGGCTGGCTGTGATGTCCTTTTCCTCCCTGTCGAAGTTGCCCATCACACAGAAAGACTTCCCGGATGCGCTTCCGAAAAGGAATTTGCCCTCTGCAAAATCCCCCGTCCCGACCTTCATACGGAAATCAGCCCCCTTTGTGAAAAGTTCGGGATTCTCATTCCTGAATTTAAGGAGTCCGGCATAGACATCGTGAAGGGTCCTTCTCTGAGGGTCATCCAGAAATTCCCAGCGGATTGGTTTTGCGGCGACGTTCTGGCCGCCTTCATTGATGGAAAAGTCGTAGCCCAGTTCGCCGAACTGCCAGATCATCTTCGGCCCTGGGACCATCAGGAAGAAGGCCGCTGCAAGAGAGGCACGGCGCATCTTCTCGTTGAAATGGTCGTCCATTCCGGAATAGTAAAGATTTCCGTAACAGATGCGCTCCTCGTCGTGGCTTTCCATATAACCGACCCTGTAGCAGTTCTGGTCATAGATGTAAGACAGGTCGGCATTCGAGCCTTTCACGACTGAAGAATACTGGTGGTTGCAATTGCCCCAGAGATGCATCCCGGCCTGGCCGAGGACATTGTTCTCCGCATCGACGAAATGCTCGAGAATGACCATCGCGTCCGGATTTACCTCCTTGACGGCATCATTGTACCCCTTCAGCACATCCACGCGCTGCTGGTCGTAGGAGCCGTCCTTCCCGGAATTGTTGGTGAATCCCTTGGTCAGGTCAAAACGGAAGCCGTCCACCTTGTACTCGGTGAGCAGGTAGGCCAGGTTGCGTTTGATGTGGCCGGAAATGAAAGGGTCCTGGTGGTTTATGTCCTGGAACACCCCGAAACCGTGAGGCGTGACGACATTGTAGCTAGGATTGAGGGCAGAGACATTGTCGGAGCCATTCCAGTAGAGACGGGCAAAAGGATGCGCCCCTGTCGTGTGGTTGTAAACGACGTCAAGGATCACTGCCAGCCCCCTCTTGTGGCATTCGTCGATGAACCTTTTGTACATCTCACGCGTTCCGTAGGCCTTGTCAAGAGCGAAGTACGAGCAAGGGTTGTAGCCCCAGCTGTCATTGCCCTCGAATTCCTGGACAGGCATCAGCTCCACGGCGTTGACCCCGAGCGAGGCGATGTAGTCGAGCTTTTCAAGCGCTCCGTTGATGTCGTGAGTCGAAGTGAAGTCCCTGAAAAGCATTTCATAGATGACAAGGTTGTTCTTGTCTTTGATTTTGAAGTCGGAAACTTCCCAGGAATATTGATTCCTGTTGATTTTGAACGCGCCGACCCTGTCCTTGGTCCCGGACGGATAGGCAGGAAGACCGGGGTAGGTTGATGAAGGGATATATTTGTCATTCCACGGGTCATAGACGACCTCGGAATATGCGTCGTGCAGACGGAAGTTCGTCTTTGAATTGCCGATGTGGTACTGGAACATATATTCCCTGTCAGGATCGAGACCCGTCATCGTGTACCACCACGACCCGCTCTGGTCATCCCTTTTCATCGCGTACTCAGGAAGTCTTTCCCAACCGCTGAAATCCCCGATGACGTAGGCATAATCGTAACAGCTCCCGTCCTTTGCCTTGTCGTGGAGGACAAGGGTGACACTTCCGTCCTGATTGTAATTGATGCCGTCCTGCACGCCTGAAGGAAGAGCCTCTTTCACGACAGGATCCGGAACGAACACTTCAGTCTTGTACTTGTCATCCACCACGGACACGAACTGGTCGGGCCTGGTCTGCTTCTTGCCGTCCGCACTCCTGAAGACGAGGGCAATCGCCTCTAGAGGAGTCGTTCCCGACTGGAAATACTCCCTGATGGTCGGGCCGATTTCAAGGCGATAGTGGTTCTCCTCCACCTTCTGCATCCTGCATTTTTCGATGTTCTGATTCCATTCCGCCTGCACGAACTTCCAGTCTTCATCATAGAAGACCCCGATATGCACATAAATGTCCTCCGTACAGTTGTACAGGGCGGATGAGACTGATGACGTTTTGGAAGGTTTCAGAATTATGGTGCAGGGCTGGTCCGCATTCAGGTTCTCCGGTTCGAAAAATATTCCTGACCCCTCATCCGGTTTCAGTCCCGGCTGGTCTGTGTTCACATCCTCTCCGCTGTCTGTATTGAGATTCCCTTCGCAGGAGGCCAGCAACAGGGCCGATGCGGCAAAAAAAATTGGCAGAAGCCTCAACAATCCGTGTCTTATCATTTCAGTGTCATTAATTTTCCGTCCTTTTGGCAAACGGGGTCCCTGATTCCGGGACCCCGCATTTTTTCAAAGGTGTTCGGTTTTATTTGGACAATTCACAAGTGAATGTCTTCTTGTCTGTTTCTGCATTGATTGAGAATGTGACATCGTATTTTCCATCAGCATCAACCTTCATATTCTTTCCGTCAACACCAAATTCGAGGTAAATTCCGCCACTCGCAGCAGCACCGACTGTACGGATTTTGAATTCACCTGCTGCACTGAGTTCAACACCCTTGGAACTCCAAGTGTAAACATATCCATTCTTGGCAGGTTTGCCGAGAGAATAAACATTGCCCCAGTGCCAAGACGATTCGTCAGTAGTACCTCCTGTAACACCATTGCCCACAAGCTCAAGCTCACAATTTGTGTAATCCTTGATAAGCGGTTCCGTCAATTCAATTGTGTATTTGAAACGATCGGCAGTCGCAGAACTTTCTCCACCAATGTATGTAAGAGTAATTTTGTAGAGTCCGATCTTCTCAGCTGCAATGTCAGCACCGCCCACAACACAATCCTGTCCCAAGTTGGTGTTGGCCTTCACAAGGTTTGCGATGTCAAGGTTGATTTTCCAGCAGTCGTTGTGTTTGAATTTGAACTTGCTGTCTCCGGAAAGTTCGATGCCTTCCCAAGTCCAGGTCATTCCGTCCCTTTTACCAGCCTGGAAGCCCCAGCTGTTGAAAGTACCTCCAACACCCCACTCAACAGGAACGATGATGCACTGTGCACCGCCAACGTCTGAAAGGTTGCCATCCTCATTGAAGTCAAGGACGATGTGGTAAAGGTCAGTCTTGTTTACTTTGAAGGAGCCCTCTGAAACGAGTGACCCCTTGTACCCTGCAATCTCGTGGTTGTCTGTCACGATTGCTGTCTCACCATACTCGAGATTTGCGCTGTAAACATCGGCATTGCTGCCTTTCTTGTTTGTGAACTGGTAATTCTTACCAGCCTCGAGGACTGTGTAAAGCTCGTACATTCCGGTACGTGCTGTCTGGTCAACCTCGTTGACACCCTGGTCCATTGCATTCTCAGCCAGCAGGTCCTTTCCTGTCTCGGAAACGTAGAAACCGTTTGGAAGAGCATTCAAGTCAACACTGGATTTCTTCTCGCAGGAAGAGAGAAACAGTGCTCCGGCAATAGCCAATGCGAAATAAAGTGTTTTTTTCATAATGTTTTAAAAATTAAATGGTTGTGTATAATCTGTTTAGTGTTTAGTAACCTTCGTTCTGAGTCCATATTTTCTCTCCGGTCTCAGGATCCACGACCGCTTTCTGAAGAACTGAATATGGAATAGGGAACCATCTCCTTGTCACGTTCTTGTTGGTGACATATTGGATGTTTTCGAACTGTCCGAAACGGATGAGGTCACGCCTGCGGGCATTCTCCCAGGAGAGTTCGCGTCCGCGCTCCGCAAGGATTCCGCCCTTCAGGTCAGTTGAAAGGGATGTGAAGGCATCCGGATATGCGGCGTCAAAAGCCTGCTCAGGATCGATGCCATCAGAGTAAGGGAATGCGCGGACCTTGAGTTCCTTCACAGCGGCGTCTTCGATTCCCGGACAGTCGTCCTTTCCGCCGCGCAGGATGGCTTCCTTTTTCATCAGGATGACATCGGCATAGCGGAAGAGCACAAAGTCGTTTTCCATATAAGTGTATCGTCCGCTCTCGTCAATCTCGTACTTGTACATCCTTGCTCCGTCCCTGCGGTCAGCCTTGTCAAGGGACTCGATCTCCACGTGGATGTCAACAGGCTCATTGTCAGCCTTGTCACGCATCACTTTACCTTCTGCGTCACAGAGCGGTCCGAGGAACCATCCCCACCGTTTTTTGTTCATCGTGCCCTTGCCTTCATAACCAGGACCACGGGTGTCGTGATCGTTGAACAGGGTCATAAATTCCGGACGGGCACAGAATCCGTTCCAGCAGTCCAGCTTCATTCCGTACCTGGTCTGGAACTCGTAGTGCAGGGTCAGGAACATAATGCGAAGTTTGTTCTTGCAACTGTACTGGTCACG
>JBJEJS010000432.1:0-6539 GCA_051878235.1 Candidatus Cryptobacteroides sp. | reverse complement strand
AGCCATCTTCTCCTTCATCAGTTTTAGGAACTCAGCGGCCTTCATCTCCTCAAGACCCTGGGCCTTGCGCCTTGAATTGACGGCGGTCTTCATAAAATTTGTGATTGACACGCCGGGAATCTCAATCGGATACTGGAAAGACAGGAATATCCCTGCCCAGGACCTCTCCTCTGGAGACATCTTCAGAAGGTCCTGCCCCAGGAATGTCACGCTGCCCTCGGTCACAGTGAACTGCTCCCTGCCTGCGAGGACGGCTGACAGGGTGCTTTTCCCTGCCCCGTTGGGACCCATTATCGCGTGGATTTCCCCCTTGCGGATGGTCAGGTCCACCCCTTTGAGGATTTCCTTTCCCTCTATCCCGGCCCTCAGACCCTTGATTTCCAATAATATCTCTTTCATAGTCAAATGTTTTTCAAGCGTTTTTCCTGTAAAGTCTGAACCAGGTCACAAGTGACCATATCCCGTTGACCAGATACAATGCGCACACTATCGGCATAAACACGTGCCCGACGGAGATGTGGAGTATCAGTTGGGTTATGTTGACAAGAAGCCAGGCCACCCAACAGTCCCATTTCTTCAGTGCGGAGAGGAACTGGGCCACAAGTATCAGCACTGTCACGCAGGCGTCAAGGTATGGGACAGGGTCGGACGGGAACACTCCGACAAACCATTTCCCTCCGAGCATGCTCAGAAGCCATCCCCACACTCCCGCAAGGATGAACACCGAAACGATTGCCAGAATCCTCTGCGGCCAGGTCAGAAGGCTGACCTTCAGGGCCCTGCTGTCCTGCGAACTCTCCTCCTCCTTCTTCGGATGGGTCCATCTGTAATGACCGAGTATGTTGATTCCCAGGGATATAGGCTGAAGGATCAGACTGGCGTACAGATGTTTGTTGAAGAACATCAGGAAAAGGAGAAAGGTATATATATAACCTATGTAGAAGTTATATTTGTTGTTCCTGCCTGCGAGGAATACGCAGGCAAGGCCGAAGACCGATGTCAGGAGGTCTATCAGCAGCACCGGCGTGTCCGAGCCGATGGTGAATAATGTATAGTTCAGATATTCCATATTTCTTTAATAAGATCCCGCTTTCCTGTCTTTTTACCCGACAGACCCCTCAAGGGAGACCGAAAGCAGTTTCTTCGCCTCGACAGCAAACTCCATCGGAAGTTTCGAAAGCACCTCCCGTGCATATCCGTTGACAATCAGCCCCACAGCCTCCTCAGGCCCGATTCCCCTCTGGTTGCAGTAGAAAAGTTGCTCCTCGCTGATTTTCGATGTCGTCGCCTCGTGCTCCACCACGCCGGTCCTGTTGGCATTGCGTATGTCAGGGAAAGTGTGCGCCCCGCATTTGTCCCCGATCAGCAGGCTGTCGCATTGGGAGTAGTTCCTGGCGTTGTCCGCCCCTGGGAGGATGCTCACAAGCCCCCTGTAACTGTTCTGGCTGCGTCCTGCCGAGATTCCCTTGCTGATGATCCGGCTTCGGGTGTTCTTCCCGATATGGATCATTTTCGTCCCTGTGTCCGCCTGTTGGAAATTGTTCGTGACGGCGACGGAGTAGAATTCCGATGAGGAATTGTCCCCTTTGAGTATTGTGGACGGATATTTCCAGGTTATGGCCGAGCCTGTCTCAACCTGGGTCCAGGACAGATGGCTCCCGCTTCCCTTGCATATCCCCCTCTTTGTCACGAAGTTGAAGATTCCTCCGCGCCCCTGCGCGTCTCCGGGATACCAGTTCTGGACTGTCGAGTACTTCACTTCCGCATCCTTCTCCACAACAATCTCCACCACCGCCGCGTGCAGTTGGTTCTCGTCCCTCATAGGGGCTGTGCACCCCTCCATATAACTCACATACGAGCCCTCGTCGGCGACAATCAGAGTCCTTTCGAACTGCCCCGTCCCCTTTGCGTTGATTCTGAAGTAGCTGGAAAGCTCCATCGGGCAGCGCACCCCTTTGGGGATGTAGCAGAAAGAGCCGTCGCTGAATACAGCCGAGTTGAGCGCCGCATAAAAATTGTCCCCGACAGGCACCACCGAGGCAAGATATTTCCTCACAAGGTCAGGATGCTCCTTGACCGCCTCGGAGAAGGAACAGAAGATTATCCCTCTGTCGGACAGTTCCTTGCGGAAGGTGGTCTTTACGGAAACCGAATCAAAGACCGCATCTACGGCAACCCCTGCGAGGGCTGCACGCTCATTAAGAGGAATCCCCAGTTTGTCGAAAGTCTTCTCCAGTTCCGGGTCAATCTCCTTCGGCCTCTCCGAATCCTTTTTCGGGGCGGCGTAATAGATAATGTCCTGGAAATCAATCTCAGGTATGTCGAGATGCGCCCAACGGGGCATAGTCATCTTCTGCCATCTCCGGAAAGCCTCCAGACGGAAATCGAGCATCCATTGCGGCTCCTCCTTCTTTGCGGAAATCAGCCTGATGATGTCCTCGTCCAGTCCTTTCGGAATGAACTCCTGGTCCACATCCGTCACAAAGCCGTGCTCATATTCCTTTTCCGCCAGACCTTCAAGTATTTCCTTGTCCTTGTCCATAAGTTTCCTGTTGCTGAGGGCGTCCGACGCGGCTGTTCCGCAAACAGCCTGCCAACGCGGACACAAAAATAATCAATTTATCCGAACAATTCCCTGAGAACTTTCAGGGAGGCGACATTTATGTGGGATTCGGTGTGGAATTCAAGATACCTGAGCAGCCCGTCCGCAATCTCGTTGCGTGCCTTGCCCGAAAGCGGGATCAGCATAGACTCGGCGAAAGGCTCTTTCATAAACCTTTCCACCACAGGGTAGTGCCCCTCCACAAAAGGCAGCAGGTCAGTGGATTCCGGACTGAATCCGAGAGTCACCGCCAACTCCAGGAGAAACCTCAGATGAAAATTGCTGAAATCCGACTCCACCGCATCCAGAAGCAGGATGTTCCTCTCGCACCACCCGTAGAGGCCGCTTTCGCCCTCCCCCTCACGGATGACCCTGTAAAGCACCTCGCTGATGAACATCGTCATCGCGTTCTTGTAGAGATTGTTCCTGATGCCCGTCAGAGGGTATTTCACAGCGAGATTCGATGCCGTGTAAAGATTCGAGCGCGTGCTCCCGTTCACATCCGCCTCCAGCACATTAAGAGGCTGGAGCAGGCTCATCACAGGCTTCTTCCCGAGACCGCGCACAAGAAAGCCGCGCCGCCCGTATCTCTCGCTGAGAGTGTGGACCACAACGGCGTTCTCACCGTATTTGGTGGTGTGAAGTACAATGAAGTCAGTGTTTTCCGTCATTTTCCAACCATTGGGCCATAGCCCTCAAAGCCTTGCCCCTGTGGGAGACAGCGTTCTTCTGCTCCTCGGAAACCTCCGCAAGCGACCTGTCAGGATAGTCGTCCGCGATGAACACAGGGTCGTAGCCGAAGCCTCCGTTCCCTGATTTTGCCAGAGCGATCCTGCCCTCAAGCGTCCCCTCGAAATAATGTTTCTCCCCGTCAATTATCAAAGTCACAACGCTTTTGAAGCGTGCCCTGCGGGTCATCTTCTTCACTTTCAGGCCAAGCGCTGCGGCCATCTGCATTTCCGTCTCCACGACCGCAAGTTCATGGAGCAGTTTGTCCATATTCTTGTTGAAATCCTTGTCTTCCGAGGCATATCTTGCCGTATGGACCCCAGGCGCGCCCCCGAGTGCGTCAACCTCCAGTCCCGTGTCATCCGCGAAACAGGCGCAGCGGCATCTTTCCCAGATGTATTCCGCTTTCTGGCGCGAATTTGCCGCCAGGGTGTTCCCCGTCTCGGGAATGTCTTCAGTGATACCCATTTGTGCAGGAGTAACGAGCTCAAATCCCCCGCCTAAAATCTCAGATGCTTCACGCAGTTTTCCGCTATTGCCCGTTGCAAAAACCATTTTCATCATAAAACTGCTTTTAAAACGGCTGCAAAGGTATCAATTCTGCCTGAAATACTGCAAATTTTCTTAAATTTGTGCCCTTGTGTCTATTAAGGATATATAAAATATATTGTATATATGAAAAATATGAAATATGCCGTGACGGCATTCCTCGCAACGGCTCTCGCCGTTTCTGCGGCTGCCCAGAGCAGAAGTTTCAAACTTGGGCAATGGGCTGAGATACAGAACTCCATAATACGGGAACTCAACCGTTCGTATGTGGATTCGCTTCCAGCGGACCGCATATTCAAGGCGGGCATCGACGCGATGCTTGAGGAACTGGACCCATATACCGTATATGTTCCGGAAGAGGAAAATGAGGATTTCCAGATGATGCTCTCCAAGACTTACGGGGGCATCGGTGCCGTAATACATAAAAAGGTGGGGGAGAATGTGGTCATCAATGAGCCTTACGCCAATTCCCCTGCGGTGAAGGCCGGACTGGTCTGCGGGGATGAGATAATTGAGATAGACGGTTTCCCGACCAGGGACCTCGACGCGTCGCACAGCAGCGAAAGGATGAAGGGCAAGCCCGGGACGACTGTCGTCTTCAAGGTGAAGAAGGTCCGCAGCGGTGAGATTGTGGATGTCCCGATTGTCAGGGAGAGGATTCATCTGCCTGATGTGGAGTATGTCGGGATGCTTGACGACACGACCGGGTACATCTGCCAGAGCGGCTTTACCGAGGGCGTCTCCAATGAAATACGCAACGGCTACTTCAAACTGAAGGAGCAGGGGATGAAACGCCTCGTGCTTGACCTGAGGGGCAACGGCGGCGGACTGATGCAGGAGGCAATCAACATCGTCTCGCTTTTCGTGCCGCGCAATTCCCTTGTGGTCTCCGCGAAAGGGCTTGACCCTGCCTCATACAGGGAATATCGGACCACGACAGAGCCTATTGACACTCAAATACCTCTGATCCTGATGGTTGACGGAGGCAGCGCATCCTCATCCGAGATTGTTGCGGGAGCCATCCAGGACCTTGACAGGGGCACGATAATCGGAAAGCGCACCTACGGCAAGGGGCTTGTGCAGTCGGTCCGTCCGGTGGCCTACAACGGTCAGTTGAAGGTGACAATCGCGAAATACTACACCCCGAGCGGAAGATGCGTCCAGGCAATCGACTACAGCCGGCGCAACGAGGACGGCAGCGTCGGGCAGATTCCTGATTCGTTGACCAATGAGTTCAGGACAGCGGGAGGCAGGATAGTGCGTGACGGCGGCGGAATCACCCCTGATGTGGAAATCGAGCCGAAATCCTACAGCCGGCTTGTCTATTCGCTTGTGCTCGGCGGGGTTATTGACAATTATGTGCTTGATTATGTCCGCAGGAACGGCTCGATTGCCCCTCTTGACGAGTTCAAGGTCACGGACGAAATGTTCGAGGACTTCATCAGTTTTGCCAAGACCCAGGACTTCGACTACCGCAGCAGCGCAGTAGCCCTGTTTGACCAGATGAGGCAGGAACTCGAGAAGGACGGCCTCGCGGATGATGTGAGCGGGGAACTCGATGCCCTGAAGAAGGCGATGGAGATGGACAAGGAAAGGTTCATCCGTCTGAAAAAGGAGGAAATCATCCCGTTCATCGAAGAGGAACTTGCCGTCCGCTATTATTATCAGGAAGCGGGAATCCAGGTCCGTCTCCGCTATGACACCCAACTGAAGGAAGCCTTATGCGTAAAATAAGGAATACATTCATCTGTTGTCTCCTTCCGCTTCTGTTCGTGTGGTATATCGGAGGAATAAGTTTATTTCCTCACACACATATAGTTGACGGGGTGTCCATTGTCCATTCGCATCCGAATCCGGATGCACGGCACCAGGGCGGGGAGGATTACCTGACAATACAGATGCTGTCCCAATTCCAGTCGTGCGGAGAGGATGGCGGTGTCCGTCTGCCTATGGTGGAGGAATTTACCGTCCCGGAAGTTTCCGTAATCCGTGACACGCCCGTCAGACCGCAGAGATTCTGTCGGCCGTCCAGTCTCCGCGCTCCTCCACAGCACCGCTGACCTGACTGCGTGCAGTCCCTCCTACGGCTGTCTTCCGGACAGTCTGTGGGCTGTTTGCCGACATTGAGAGATGTCGGAAAGGCATAACCCGGTCTCCGGGAAATATTTTAACAGAAAACATACCGATGAAGAATATACTCCTGATCTTATTGGGGGCATTATGCTCCATTCCGAGCCTGATGGCAGACGGCAGGACCGTCGAGGCCAGCATTCACGGCCATATAATAGAAAAAGCGACAGGCGAACATATACCATATATTTTCATAAACCTTAAAGGAACGACAATTTCCGCTTCCAGCGCCTCCAACGGCCACTATCATCTCGAACATCTCCCCGAAGGCACATTCTTCCTGGAAGCCTCGGGCGTCGGATGGAAAACCGTGTCAAAGCAGGTAAGGATTGTTGAGGGACATTCCCTGGAAGTCAATTTTGAACTTGAGGAGGACAATGTCCTGCTCGCCGGTGTGGTCGTGTCGGCTAACCGTAGCGAGATCAGCCGGAAGATGGCTCCCACCCTCGTGAATGTAATGAATATGGAGACATACGACAGGGTCAACGCCACATCCCTTTCGCAGGGGCTTGTGTTCCAGCCTGGAGTG